>DASPIL010000099.1 GCA_035629175.1 Verrucomicrobiia bacterium
ACTTGAAAGTCCACTTGCCCCGGGTGGCTTCAACGCCTTCAGGCGCAATGAGTTCGAGCAAATGGCCGACGGCGGACGAAACTACGTATTGATCGTTCTCGTAATAATCATCCTGCTTTTTGAAGCCGCCGAGCGCCTTGGCGATGTCGCCGGCGACGGACGGTTTTTCCGCAATAACCAGAGCCTTGCCCATTTCGATTCTCAATCACACATCACTTGCGGGGAATCACAGGTGTTTTGTGCAATGTGGCGGAAATTGACGCAAAGGGCGGCGGATGTCAAAAGGGAAAGCGCAAGTATGCCGTCAACTCTCCGGGGTAAGCTGCCGCTTCGAACGGGTCGCATCCCGCACCTGAGCGACGGGTCCAGGATTACTGATTCGGCGACCGCCCCCGCGTGGCGAGCAGTTATTGACCGGGATGACCCTGGTGAGGTAGGCGACTTCAACCGCTTCGAGGAACCGGGTTCCCTCATGCACTTCTTTGGCCAGCCTTTGACGTCGTTTTTGGAGGCTTACAAATGTGTTTAGCCATGATTTTTCGACCATTATTCCGTGTCACGATTGGGATTTTCTTCTGAAGTTTGCCGGGGACCGAGACGCTTAACGAGAAACACTGCGGGAGCACATTGGAAAGTATGGTGGCTGTAGCGCAGGCGTCCTCGCATTCGAGGTGGGCAGCGTCGTGCTGCGCGAACGACCGGACGAACTGGCGACGGGGGGACGACCCCCAAAACTCGCCGCCGGGGCGGCCGCGGTCGTGACGCGATTGTAGGGCGTGAAATCTTGCGTCGCTGGCAATTATTTAGTTGCGATGGACGCTTCCAGCAAGCTGATCCAACCGCTCCGCGTGCGACTTCCCTTCACTTGGTTACGCTGCGCGGCCATAACGCTCCGGAAAAAAAAATCAAACTTCACGTTCGCATGAGGTTGACAATCTTCATAAGCGATGCAGCGGTTGATTAGGCCAACTGGCGGTAATGTCGAAAAAAATTCTTCGCATTTCGGTTCAAGATTAAATACAGCACGATCGCAGTCATCGTAATCAGTGCTCGCACCATGCGCGTCCAAACAAAAATGTGCCGCGACTCTGGAAGAACGCCGCTCTGCCAAAAACTGTAAAGGTTATGCGCGATCAAACCATAGTGAATAACAGCGAATGCGATCAGCGCGATACGCGCCCAGGCGAATCCGAGCCAAGCGTAGGCTGCAGATCCTATTATGGCGATCGCGATCGAAAGCGAAAGGGCCAGACCCGACGCAGACATTATGCGTTCCTCTTGTAGCGGACCGAAATACATGAACAGTGCCGTAACAATCGGAAGTAGCCCGGCAGAAAGAGCCATCCAAAGCGTGACGATCCAGACTCCCTTGGGCCGCTTGACTGACTTGGAGTCCATAATTGGGCCACCCTGATGGATAGTTCTAGCCTCGCGCTGGATTGGAGATGCGGACGGATGAACAGCCTCGAGCGGATGTCCGTCAATCGCGCACGTGTTTGTTTCGTCCGGGTAATCTTTACCACACCAAGGACACTTCTTCATGTGCAGACGACGCTCAGGGACCCGACGCTCAGGACGCAACGATTGCGACCGCGGCGCCATAAAGTCCAGTAATCAAAAATGCGCGCGCCACTTTCGCACGAGTGATCTTGTTCCGCGACTTGTTCATTGCAGCGACTTCATGATACGTCTGAACTCCGGCAGCCCAAGCTCCGCCTGCCCGCGACCAAACTGAGCCTCGCCCAATGGACCGGTTGTGCTGCCTGATGGTTCAGCGTAAGGGCTATCACGTGAAATATTGATGTAGTAACGCCAAGCTGACGCATGATGAGGAGCACGCCAAGAAAATTGAATGCGGCTGCGGGCAACCTTGAGCCGCATCCAACGTCCCCTTCCGTGTGTCGCGCCACGTTTGAATATACTTCCAAAACCCAATTCGAAGCAGGATCCCAATAGGACAAATCGACACCCTCTCGAGATCCCTGCATCGCGTTGACTGGACGGCCGTCCCCATTGCTGTGAACCAGGATATCGCGGCCCTTTTGCGCCAGGCCAAGGCGGCTGGGTTCGGCAACTGGTTCCGCAGCGTCGGACCTTTGTTTGGGGCGCCGAGGCTTGCGATTGCCGGTGCGTGTTCCGCCGGCCTGCTCATGCTCCTGTTCAAGTTGTCCAGAATTTTAAACTGCAACGCCGGGAAGCGGTTCCTCTCCTGCCTTTGGTTGGCCGATCTCCTCTCTGACCTTTTCGAGCGCTGCGATGAAATCGATCAGTTTGTACTCCTGAGCAAGCTGAAGAGAGTGAGTGATGTCGTGTCCCCAATCGAACCAAGGCATGACATAACGATCCACCCGCTCCAGAAGATCAAGCTGAACCGAATCCAACGATGTGTCGGCTTTGACTCGCCACCAAAAATCGCGATGCTCCGGCATCACCCACCCAACGCGGCGGAAGACAGTGCAGTGCGAGTCTGTAAACGGCATGCTATCAACTGGCCGCCCAAGCAACTCCTGGGCACGGGACCAGCAGATGCCCAGGTTGATTGTAAAGCTGGTGGCTTGCTTCGTTCCCCATGGGTTTTTCTGCACGCCGAAAAGGTCAAAACCGTGGGCAAAGGCTCTGGCGAAACAGTTCCCGCGGCGGCGAAACCCGAACGTTTTCAGGAAGGGTGCAAGGTCCCTGCGAATCATCGTGTCAATGCTCTCCGAGGCGTTCATTGTGTCACGGCCAACGGTAGAACTCAGCGAAGTGGCTGTAGACGCCGCTCCGACAACTCGGAAGCCGGGAAAAAACCCGGCGCACGAAACTGCACGCGCCCTCCACTTTCGCGCCAGTGATCTGGTTACGCCACGTGCTTGTCATAAACCAATCGTAAAAAGTCCCTCAACCGAATATCGCCCCGCACAATGCTCCACAAACCCGGCATTTCATCAATCGAATATCTGCGAAGAAACCGGCCAAGCACCCGCGGCTGATCGCCGTGTACAAGGAACGCGCGCCGCCTGCAACTCCTTCAACGCTTCAACTCCAGCAGGCAACTCAGATCCTTGCCGCATGAGCAACGCCCGGATAATTTTGATTCAACATGGCGAATGGCGGTCCATTGCCCGGACATGCATTTCGGCGCGTAAAGAAGCCCGGAACATGGATCAATCCGTCCAAAGGGGGCGTTGCAAAATCCACCATTGATCTCACGGGAACGTAAAGAGATCACCACGGTGGAAAATCTGCCGAAAAACTTCCAAGGGTCAAGGTCTCAGCGTCCGAAACAAGGCAAACGCATCTAGATTGTATCAGGAACACCAGGAGCTTGAGAAAATAGGTATGGTCTCAACTCGCGTTGAGCTGTTTGCGACGAATGCCCCACTTTGCCGTCCACTTCTCGAATCGATTTTCCTGGGGCCACGGTGCCAACGCGCTGCGACCGCAAGTGTGGACAGCATTGCCTGCTTACGTGCTGTCGGGACGCACTGGAGCGCTCAGGTTTGGAAAACTCTAAACCTCGTTTGCCGACGGGATGGTGTATTCCCCCGAAAACGGAGAAGTTTCATCACATTTTCCTCCGCTATGGGACGGCAGTGTTTTATTTCACAAAACTCCGAATTTGCTATCCTTTGCCCATGTTGAAACGTGTTCCAGTTGCCGCCCTGGCGATCGTTCTTCTGGCCTTGTGCGCGTGCCGCACGGCGCAAAATCCGCGACTCCACACAGCCCACGGTCCGACAATCTTTATGATCGGCGACTCGACGATGGCCAACAAACCCCTGACCCCAGCCCAACCCGAACGCGGCTGGGGACAGCTCCTGCCGCTCTATTTCAAGCCGGAGGTCCGGGTTGAAAACCTCGCAATGAATGGCAGGAGCTCGCGCAGCTTCCGCAGTGAAGGCCGATGGGATCCCGTCATGCAGCAACTGAAGCCCGGCGATTACGTCATCATTCAGTTCGGCCACAATGATCAGAAAGCTGATGCTGCCCGGCATACTGATCCGATGGGAACGTTCAAGGAGAACCTTTCGCGGTATGTGAATGAAACGCGCTCAAAAGGTGGCAGGCCGATCCTGGCCACGCCGATTATTCGACGCGCATTCACGAACGACACAGAGTTGATGGACACCCATGGCGATTACTCCGCTGCCGCACGACAGGCAGCTGCCGAACAGAAAGTTCCACTGCTCGATCTTCAGCGACGAACCGAAATACTCGTTGAAGCGCTCGGCCCCGAGCTTTCAAAGCGGCTTTTTATGTGGGTGGAAGCGGGCGAATACGCTGCCATTCCGGAAGGCAAAAAAGACAACACGCACCTGAATCCTCTCGGCGCTTCCCGCATCTGTGATCTGGCTGTGGAGGAGATACGCGCCGTTGCGCCTGAACTCGCGGCATGGCTGCGCGAGAAACCGTAACTTATCAGAGCGCAATCAGCAGGACAATCACGCCCAGGCCGATTCGGTACCATCCAAAAGCCTCAAACGTGTGTGTCTGAACGTAGCGCAACAGCCACTTCACTGCTGCGAATGAAACGACTGCGGAGACGATGGTGCCCAGGATCACCATTCCCCAATTTTGGGGCAATCCCTCCGTGTCCTGCATTGCCTTCAAAATCTTATAACCACCGGCCGCCAGCATCGTTGGTATGCCCACAAGAAAAGAGAACTCGGTTGCCAGGGGCCGGTTGAGTCCCAGAAGGAGGGCCATCAGGATCGTTGCGCCGGATCGCGACGTTCCGGGAAAAATCGCGGCGAGCAACTGGCCCATGCCAACCGCGAACACCACTGCCCACGTGACCTGGCCGCTCAAGACCCGTCCGCGCAAACGCTTCTCCAACAGGATGAAAAGCACACCCCCGGCAATCAGCGCAGCGGCAATGGGAACAGCTTCATCCTGAAGCTTGAAATTCATTTTCTCCAGCGCGAAGCCGCCGGCTCCCGTGATCGCAAAAGCGACGGCTATTTTACGCAGGTAATCAATCGTCTCCGGTTCACGCCATCGAAGGAAGAACTGCTGAAGCCGTTCAGGAAACAGGGGCAACACGGCAATCACGGCGCCGCATTGAATGACAACATTGAAGAGGTCGGTTTGATGCGGAAGCCAGCGCTGTGCGATCAGCAGATGGCCGGTGGAAGACACGGGGAGGAATTCGGTGATCCCCTCGATAATTCCAAGCAGCACAACAGCGATCCATTCAGGCATGCGCTGTAAAAACGGGAAAACCGCTTTGAAAACAAGGTTAAAGGCAGCCGCGGAAACGCGTTCTGCGCGCTATTTTTTCTTGCCCAGCAACCCTGAGAAAGTGCCTTTGTTGTCTTCCTGTCCCTGCTTGACCTTCAACTGGCCAAGAATCGAGTGCCAGCCAATATAGATCTTGTGCCACTGGCTCTCCACGTTGCGCAGGGCGCCGTCGTTCATTTCGCTGAGATACCGAAGCGACGGCGAGTTGCCGATCAGCGTATGCACTTCATCCTTCGTTGGCGACGCGACTTCCACCGACGCGAGGATCAGCTCCAGCTCCTGGATCAGCACGCTCTTCACTTCGAGAAACTGATTTTCGTCCTCGACTCCGAATTTTTTGGTGCGCGCGAGGTTTACGAACCCGTTGAACTGTTTCCAGCATTCCAGATAGTTCTCCATCTGTGTGATCAGTTGCTCGAGTTTTTTGGATGTGCTCATAACGAAATTCAAGGGGTGGGCGACTGGGTCTTGGGCGAGAGAAATACAATGGCGCCGCCGCGCAACTCTCTCGCGGTGATCTGCAGGCTGGCGAAATTAAGGTTGAACTCCGTGAGCGGAACCTGCGCCAGCCGGGCCTCGCGGAAGAGACCCAGCACCTCGCGGGCAATCTCAACAAGGAGATCCGCCGGGTAGGAGGATGACACCGTCGTGGCAACAATGTTTCCGTCGCGGTCCACGGTGAAGCTGCCGGAAGGAAGCTTTTGAACACCCCCGGCAGATCTGGAAAAGAAATTCAGGAATCCCATGATGCCGTCAGCTTTTTGGTTTGGTCCAGCAGGTGGCCTCGCTCCGCATCGAGCGGCCATGCGACAAGGAATGAACGGTCCGGCCAGGGCAGCAACACCATTCTGCGCTCCAGGCTGCGAGCGTGGACATGCGACAGCGGGCCCGCTTCAATGCGCTCGGAAAGCCGGCTGCACACCTGCAGTGTCTGCCTCACCCACTTTGCGTATTCATCCGCCGACTGAGTGCCCCACCCTTGCGCCTCGCCTTTCTCAGGAACGGTCACCACCCACTCCGCGCCCTCACGGGTCAATGCAGAAAGACGCCAGACGGTTTTCCGATGATCGTTTTCTTCGAGCGTCCCTGCGCCTGCGTTCGCGTCCTCGTCCATCGCCTGCGCCATTTCAAGCAACAATCCGTTTACAGATTTATGAATCGTTCGCTCGCGATCGGGTTCAGCGGGAAGGTTTTCAAAGGTGCCTGATTTCCAATCAAGAATTCGCCTGAACGCCGCCTCACCGCGCGCACCTTCAGCCTCGGCATCAATTAATTCGCCACCAAGGATCCAGATTTTTCCCACGAGCGAACCGCGTGTGACACGCATGAGCGTCGAACTCTGGGAGAGACACTCCATCTGGATGATATCCATCAGGCTCTTGCTTTGAATGCCGCGGAAACCGCCCTCGTGATCGCGTCCGAGGAGCGATTCAAGGCATTCCAGGAACATTTGCATGTTCTGGTGTGTATCCGGCTTGAGCCAGAACAGGTCCACCCCGAGCGCGTATGCCCGCGAACGGAATTCCTCATCCTGCAACGAAGTCATGACGACTGTTCGCAGTTCAGGAAAGCGGCGGCGCACGATCGCGAGCACCTGCAACCCGTCCATCTTCGGCATCTTCAGGTCGCAGATCAGCAGCCGGAAAGGTTCCGCATCCAGCAACGCCAGCGCCCGCGGGCCAGAAGTGGATGTATGCACTTCGGGATTGCTGGGCAAATGCCGCAGCATGTCCTTGTACATTTCCAGCAACTCCGGATCGTCATCCAGAAGCAGGACTTTGTGTTGCGATGCCATAAAAAAGCTGAACGTAGCGATATCGCCAAACCTGGCGTTCGGTTGAATCAAAGCATTCACTATTCCGCCAGAACCTCGGATTCTGCCAATTTCTTAAATTACGCGCACGAAGATTGGCTCAACGTGTTACCGCTCCATCGCTTCTTCAAACACACCACGCTAGAAACCGGGCGCTTCGCTGGACATGCAGTCTAGCGATGGGACAACACCCACCCGTCATCACGCCCCATTCTTCGCCGCATTTGAACTCTGCCGAAAATTTCTAGAGCCGCCCGCGCGTTCCACGCCATCCAGCTTGGAAGGTGGCGATACAGCAGATTGGGAAACCTCCGCTACTGGCACACTTCTTGCCCGAGCGAAGGAACGACGCAAGAGCAGAAGATCCTGAAGAGACGATATGTTTGGCTTTATAAAAAATATTTTCCGGCATCGTGAAGCGGACGACTCACAAGCGGCGGGGCAACCACCCGTGTCAGCCCCGGACGTTCGTCCTTCAACGGCAGGAACGTCCTTTCAGCGCCGCGCACCTGTTGCCAGAACGGCCGCTCCGGTCGCACCCGCGCCCCCAATACCCGCTGCAGATGCGTCGGGAAACTCGATCGCCGTTCCAGTAATCTCCATTCTGAGTGTCCTTCCCGCTGAACTGAAAGCGCGGGTCCGGCCCACCAACCTCGGAAATGTAACCCTGTCCGTTGCCATTGATAATGTGCTGGCTCAGTTGCCGACGGGGGCCGTGAAGGTGAGCTTTGGGGAGATTCGGGCGGCGGCGCCCTCGTTGTTCCTGCCCTCGCCCGAACTCGATCAGACGCTCGTGAGCTTGCCACTCAGTGAAATCCTCCCGCGTCTCGATACATCGCTTTTATCCCGCCGGCAGGATCAGCGACAAGTTGAAGTGCCTCCGGAAATCGTGAGTCCGTTTGGTGATCACGGCGACGCACTCGCGTTTGCAGCACAAACAGCTGCCACCCAAAGAACCATTACGCCCGCGCCAGCCGCACCCGCTGCGCAGACCTTGCCGCCCGGAACAAGCTTCGCCTTTGCGCGAAAACCGCAGCTTCCTGCAGCGCAGACTACACCTTCGTCCACGACGTCACATCAGACATCGCACCTGCCGCGCACCAGCGCCCCGTCCAAGCCTGTATTGGGATCGCGCGGAGGTTTTGCTCCAATGCCCACGCGCGCCACACCTGTGATTGCGCCAGCGCCTGTTGCGCCGCCTGTGTCCCTTACGCCGGAGGCCGAAATTCCGCCCGTCGCGCCGGTGGCTCCAGCGCCGGAAGCAGCGCCTGCGCTTGAAGAGCAGCTGCACGCCACCCCAATTCCGGTGTCATCAGCTCTTCGCAATCTAGGCAGTTCCATCGGCCTCACGAATAGCGCGCACAAAACGGCAGCGCCCTCAGGACCCGCGGCACCCGCAGTTCCTGCGAAGCCTGTCACACCCACAACGGCCGCGGCAACCCAGGCTCCCGCCGCTGCGTTTGCGGAACGAAATGTTCCAACGCTCACCATGCCGCTTGCCGCCGTGACTGAATCGTGGCCCGACGCGGTTCGAGAGGAGTTGACCCAACAGCACCTCGAGACTGCGAGCATTGCTGTGCCGGTCGATCAACTTGAAGCTGCGATGCGCCGCGGAAAAGTTTCTTTCCCGTGGAAAACCCTTCGTTCGTGGATTCAGCCAATGCCTTCGCCGCGGGCTTCAGCGCAGGACACAACTTCGCTCGAGCTGCCTTTGAAAGTCATCACACCGTTGTTTCTGGCCTACCAGAAGAACGTGATGAAGCCGAAGCAGAAGGTGGCCATCGACGAGAAGATTCCGAACCTGTTCTTTGGCTTTCCACAATCCGAAGGCGAACGCGCAGCCGCACCGATGGCCGCTCCTGTTCCAGCACCCGTGCCGGCACCGTCCGCCCCCGCGCCCGCAACAGTTCCACAGCCGAATCCGGGTGACACCAATTATTACGTTTGGAGCGAATCGTCGGACGCCGCGCGCGTCGATGAAACAGCGTTCCGCCGCAATCCAGTCGAGACAAACTTTCTGTCGCGCCACGCAACGCCCAACGAAGTCGTCGCGAGCGCCTCTCAACTCGAAGGCGTCGTGGGCGCGCTCGTTGCACTTCCAGACGGACTGCGCGTAGCCAGCAAGCTGCCGCCCGATGTGAATGGCGACACGATGGCGGCGTTCCTGCCTCAGATTTTTGGGAAAGTCAGCCAATGCACAAAGGAATTGCGCATGGGCGATCTGAACAACCTTAACTTCACCGTGGGCAACATTCCGTGGAAAATATTCCGGGTCAACGCGATCTACTTTGCCGCTTACGGCAGGGCCGGACAGGGACTTCCCACCGCTCAACTCGCTGCGCTCGCCGCCCAGCTGGACCGCAAAAAACAATAATCGACTATGGCAATCATCAACCAGGCAACCAAGGAACTGCAGGTCAAGATCGTCTATTACGGCCCCGCGATGGGCGGCAAGACGACCAACCTAGTGCAAGTTCACGATCACGTGCAGACCGCCGCGGGCAACAAGGGCAAGCTCGTCTCCCTCGCGACCAGTTCGGATCGCACGCTCTTTTTCGACTTCCTGCCGATCGAGGCGATGTCCATCAAGGGGTTCAAAACCAAGTTCCAGCTCTACACCGTTCCCGGCCAGGTGATCTACAACACCACCCGCCAGCTGGTCCTGCGCGGAGTCGATGGCGTCGTGTTCGTCGCCGATTCGCAATACGAGAAGATGTCAGAAAATGTCGAGAGTTTCCAAAACCTCGAGGAGAACCTGCGCTCGTTGAAGCTGAACCTTTCGGAAATTCCCTACGTGCTGCAGTACAACAAGCGGGACCTGCCCAATGTCGCGCCGATTGAATACATGGAATTTCTGCTCAACAACCGCGATCTCCAGGTGCCTTCCTTTACCTCCGTGGCGCATAAGTGCGAGGGCGTGTTCGAGTCATTGAACATGATCACGCGCATGCTGTTGAACAAGTTTATCAACCAGGGATCGCCGCAGTACGCATGACATGGCTACTCTGCCCCAACTTATCGAGGAGGATATCCAGCAGGTCGACGCGGCCTTGCGGGAGTTGCTGAAGCACACGGAGGCAACCACCGCGATCATCATCGACAAGGGCGGATTCCTGATCACGCACCAGGGCGACGCGCGGCAGTTTGACCTGACCACGATCGCTGCGCTGGCATCGGGCGCCTACCTGGCGAACCAGACCATTGCCAACCTGGTCAACGAAACCAATTTCAACAGCGTTTATCAACAGGGCGAAAATTTCAGCATGTTCGCGCTCTGCGTGGATGAGCACTGCCTCCTGGTGGTGATCTTCCGGGCGGAACTCAGCGTTGGCGCCATCAAGTATTTCGCAATGCCGGCCGCTGAGAAGATTGCGGAACAGATGAAGATGGCTCGCGAACGGGAACCCGGAACCGGTCTTGACCTTTCAGTTTTGAACCTCGCTGATCCAAGCGAGGTCTTTAAACGCAAAGCCGCGCCTCCTCGCGGCCATTGATTTCGAAGCGACAGCGGCAGGCGTTAAGCGTGACCTGTGAATCCGAACGCCGCTGCTATCGCTTCGTCTTTTTTTTCCAGTCACGCCACCTTCGCGAGATCCCGGGCCTTGCCCGTCTGGCCGCGCAAACGTGCAATGACACCGGGCAGGTGCTTGATCAGGTAATCGAGCTCGGCATCGTTGTTGTAAATTCCAAAACTGAATCGAATGCTCGCACGGGCGCGAGCCGCCGTGCATCCCATTGCCATCAATACGTGCGAGGGATCGAGCGAACCCGAAGTGCAGGCCGAACCGCTTGAAACGCAGATTCCGAGTTGATCCAGCGCGAGCAGCAGCTGCTCGGCTTCAATTCCACTGAACGACAGGTTGGCCGTGTTCGGAAGGCGATTCTGCTTGGAACCGTTCCGCACTGTTCCACTCACGTGCTTCAACATTTCGCTTTCCAGGCGATCCCGCATTGCGCGAACGCGGGTGTTTTCGTCTTTCAAATGCGCCATCGCGAGTTCCGCGGCGCGGCCAAATCCGGCAATGTAGGGAACGTTTTCCGTCCCGCCGCGGCGTCCCTGTTCCTGTCCCCCGCCCGTGACAAACGGCGCGTATTTTAGTTTGTGGCGCAGGTACAACAGCCCCACGCCCTTCGGCGCATTCAACTTGTGCGCAGACAGCGAAAGCATGTCCACACCGAGATCCTGCACATCAATCTTCAACTTCCCCGGAACCTGCACGGCATCCGTGTGAAACGTCACGCCCTTGCTGCGGCAAATTGCGGCGAGCTCCTCGATCGGGAACAGCACGCCAGTCTCGTTGTTTGCCCACATCACGGAAACCACAGCCGTGTCGGAACGAATCGCTTTCTCAAACAAATGAATGTCGAGACTGCCGTCAGGCTCCACGGGAAACAGCGTGATGTCGTAACCCTGTTTCTTCAACGCAGCGCAGAACTTGATGTTGGCGGAGTGCTCGACAGCCGTGGTGAGAATGTGGCGCCGCGAAGGATGGGTGACGAGCGCGCTATGAATCGCAGAATTGTTGCTTTCGGTTCCGCAGCTGGTGAAGACGATTTCCCGTGGTTCGGCATTGATCAGCGCCGCGACCTTTTCGCGCGCCTTCTCAATATGGCGGTTCACCTGCCGCCCAAACCCATAGACGCTCGAAGGATTTCCCCACAAATCGCGAAAGAAGGGAGTCATCGCGTCGATGACCTCCGGTGCCACACGGGTCGTCGCGTTGTTGTCGAAATAGAAAGTTTGCTGCTGCGTCATGTTTTCCGCCGCCGCAGATCAAGCCTGCGGCAACCGAACGTCAGACTGGTAATTCCGAAATCGATTTGCTAGGGAAAAAGCTTTGCGGGCCAAAGTGCAGAACGGATTTGACAATGATCAGGCGCCAAGCTGATAATCATACATAACTTAACCATTTTACTCGTGATTACGGAAACACCAGCGAAACTGACGCATAACGAATCGATCAAGGAGGCGATCCCTACGCTTGCCGGCACGATTGCAGCCACTATATCGGATCCGGCGGCGGATCACTTCTCGGACGACGACAATCAGTTTCTGAAGTTTCACGGATCCTACCAACAGGACGATCGCGACCTTCGCAAGACGGGCAAGAAATACATTATGATGGTCCGCGGCCGCATTCCCGGCGGCGTGATGACATCCTCCCAGTGGCGGGTCTTCGACGATCTAGCGACCACGTACGGCAACAACACATTGCGCATCACGACGCGGCAAAGCATCCAGTTCCACGGCATCTTGAAATCCGGACTTCGCCCCGTGGTGAAGGCCATCAATGAGTCGCTGCTGTCCACGCTCGCGGCCTGCGGTGACGTCAACCGCAATGTGCTGGCACCGCCTACACCCGCTTACACGAAAGCGCGTGAACAGGTATTCCAGGATTGCCACCGCGTTGCAATGGAGCTGGCGCCCAAGACCACGGCGTATCATTCCATTTGGATCGATGGAGAGCAGCTCGACCTGAATTCCGAAACCAGTCGGGGTTTTGTCGATCCCCTTTATGGGAAAACCTATTTGCCGCGGAAGTTCAAGGCCGCGTTTGTCATTCCGCCGGTCAACGATGTCGACATCCTGACCAACGATATCGGATTCATCGCAATTGTGGAGAATGACCAGTTGCTCGGCTACAACGTCGTTGTTGGCGGCGGCATGGGCCGAAGCCATGGCAACGAAGCCACGTATCCGCGGCTCGCCGACGTCATTGGTTTTGTCACGCCTGAACAGGTGATTCCTGTCGCGAAGGCAGTACTTACGATTCACCGCGACTTTGGCGATCGCACGGACCGCAAGCACGCGCGTCTGAAATACGTAGTCGCCGAACGCGGTGCTGAGTGGGTGCGCATGGAAGTGGAAAAGCGCGCGGGATTCGAACTGCAAGCCGCCCGCGCTTACGAATTCACCACGACCAGCGATCTTTATGGCTGGAACAAGGCCGTGGATGGCACCTGGTTTCTCACGCTGTATGTCGAGACCGGCCGCGTGAAGGACAGCGTCGGGCATAACATGAAATCGGCTCTGCGCGCCGTCGCGGACCAGTTCCCGCATGTGGAATTTCGCCTGTCAACCAACCAGAATATTCTGCTGACGCGAATTCCTGATGCCGACAAGGACGCAATCAATGCCTTGCTGGGAACTCACGGGATCAGGACCGACAATCAGGCGACCGTGCTGCACGCGGCTTCCATGGCGTGCCCTGCCCTGCCCACGTGCGGATTGGCCCTTGCCGAATCGGAGCGCATGCTGCCTTCGCTGATTAATCGCATTGAAAAACTCTGCGCTGAAGTTGGCATCGCGGGCGAGGAAATCATCATTCGCTCCACGGGCTGCCCCAACGGTTGCGCGCGTCCTTACATGGCCGAAATCGCTTTCGTTGGAAAGGCGCCTGGACGTTATCAACTCTGGCTTGGCGGCGACGTTGCAGGCACGCGGCTCAATCGAATCTGGAAGGATGTGGTCAAGGATCCTGAAATCGAGGCTGAACTGCGCCCCGTCCTGGAACGGTTTGTTGCGGAACGAAATCCCGGCGAACGGTTTGGCGACTGGTGCGATCGCACGCTGTTCACCCACGCGGTGAGCGTGAGCTGAGGAACAGGTCCGGCTTGCGTCCAACTTTTACACAACTGCTCCAATGACTTCTCAACAGATCGCGCAGGCGAATGCTGAATTGCAGGACAAGTCGCCGCTGGAAATTGTCCGCTGGGCAATTTCCCAATCGAACGGCAACGCAATCGTCTCCACGAACTTCCGCCCTTACGAAGCCGTCGTTCTCCACCTGTGTGTTCAGGTGCAGCCCACCATTCCAGTCCTGTGGGTCGATCACGGCTACAATCGTCCCGCCACCTACAAGCACGCTGAAGCCTTGCGCCAGCAGCTCAAACTGAACTTAAAACCGTATCTGCCGAAGCTCACGCCCGCGCATCGCGACGCCATTCACGGCGAGATTCCTTCGCCGGAAGACGAGGAAGGCTTGAAGCAATTCAGCGCGTTGATGAAGCTTGAACCCTTTCAGCGCGGCATGCGTGAACTGGCGCCGAAAGTTTGGATCACCGCATTGCGCAAAGTTCAGAACCCCAACCGCGCAGGGCTTGACATTGTTTCACAGGATTCCAATTTCGGTGCATTGAAGGTGAGCCCCGTCTTCCACTGGACCGATGCGCAGATGGAAACCTACCTGAAGGAACACCAGCTCCCCAACGAGTGGGATTATTTCGACCCGGCAAAAGCCGATGAAAAACGGGAGTGCGGCCTGCACGCCGCCTGGGGTGCCGCTGCGGTGAAAGCGTGATTCAAAGTTGAACCTATGAGCCAATCCACAGGAATTCTTGCGGTGAGCCCGTCTGTAGCGCTTCCGTCAGATCCGGACACGTCAGGTCGCGAACGCATGCCATCAACCAAGATCCCCTACTTCCTCGACCATCTCCAGTATCTGGAAACGGAAGCGATTCACATCATGCGCGAAGTGGCCGCCGAATTCGAACGGCCCAGCCTCCTGTTCTCCGGCGGCAAGGATTCCATCTGCCTGCTGCGCCTTGCCGAAAAGGCATTCCGCCCTTCCGACATCCCGATGCCGTTTCTGAACATCGACACGGGCCATCACTTTCCTGAGTTGAACGAATTCCGTGATCGGCGCGCCAAGGAACTCGGCGGCAAGCTGATCGTCCGCAAGGTTGCCGACATGATTGCGCAGGGCCGCATCGAACCGACGCCCGGCGAGATCAGCCGCAATCGTTTGCAGATCCCCACGCTTCTCGCGGCGATTGAGGAATTCCAATTTGATTGCGCCATTGGCGGCGCGCGGCGCGACGAGGAAAAAGCCCGCGCAAAAGAACGATTCTTCAGCTTCCGGGACAGCTTCGGCCAATGGGATCCAAAAAACCAGCGGCCTGAAATCTGGAATCTTTACAACGCGCGCGTCAATCCCGGCGAACACATGCGCGTGTTCCCGTTGAGCAACTGGACGGAGATGGACGTCTGGCAATACATCAAGCGCGAACAACTGGAGGTCCCCAGCATTTACTTCAGCCACAAACGCAAATGCGTCCGCCGTAATGGCCAGTGGCTGCCCGTCAGCGATTTGCTGCCGCTCAAGCCCAACGATGTCATGCAGGAACTCGTCGTCCGCGTCCGCACCATCGGCGATATCATCAGCACAGGCATGGTTGAATCTCCGGCCAACACAGTCGACGACATCATTGCCGAGATCGCTGCCGCGCGCGTGACTGAGCGGGGTTCCCGCGCTGACGACAAGTCTTCCGAGGCGGCAATGGAAGATCGCAAGAAACAAGGTTATTTCTGATGCCACTCTCTTCTCACACGATTGAGATCCTGCGCTTCAACACGTGCGGATCTGTTGATGACGGAAAGTCCACCCTGATCGGACGGCTCCTGTACGATTCCAAAAACCTGATGGAGGATCAACTCGAGGCGCTCGAACGCTCCGCTGACATCACGGGCGGCGGACAGATCAACCTCGCCAACCTGACAGACGGCCTCCGCGCCGAACGGGAACAGGGCATCACGATTGACGTGGCATACCGCTATTTCGCAACGCCCAAGCGCAAGTTCATCGTCGCCGATACGCCCGGCCATGTGCAGTACACGCGCAACATGGTGACAGGCGCCTCCACTGCGAATCTTTCGGTGGTGTTGATTGATGCCCGCCAGGGCGTGATCGAACAGACGCGGCGCCACACGTATATCGCTGCGCTGCTCGGCATTCCGCATCTCGTGATTGCCGTCAACAAGATGGATCTCGTTGACTGGAGCGAGGAACGTTTTCTTGAAATCCGCGAAGAGGTTGAAAGTTTTCTGCCCAAGCTCGACGTTTTTCGTGACGTGAAGTTCATCCCGCTCAGCGCCCTCAACGGCGACAACGTGGTGGAACCCTCAACCCGCACTCCGTGGTTCGGCGGCCCGACATTGCTAAACCATCTGGAAACCGTTCACATCGCGAGCGACTGGAATCTCAGCACGTTCCGGTTTCCGGTGCAGTGGGTGAATCGCCCGAACAATCCCACGAACGCCCAGTTGCATGACTTCCGCGGCTTAAGTGGACAGATCGCGGCGGGCATCATCAAGCAAGGACAACAGGTCCTGATTCTTCCGAGTGGACTCAAAACTACGGTAAAAAGCATCTGGACCTACGAAGGCCCGACCGATGAAGCCTTCTCGCCGCAGTCCGTTACGCTGTGTCTCGAACACGATCTCGATGTCAGCCGCGGAGACACAATCGTCGGGCTGGAAAATCTTCCCGGCTTGAACTCCGATCTGCATGCGCGGGTTTGCTGGATGAACATCAGGCCTTTGCAGCAAGGAAAGAAATACCTGCTGAAGCATACGACCCAGACCGTGCAATGCATGATCACGAGCCTTGAAAGCCGGATCAATGTGTCCACGTTCGATGCTGAGCCGCAGCCGCGTGAATTGATCGTGAACGACATCGGCGTGGTTCGTCTCAAGACGTCCAAGCCTCTCGTTTACGACGGCTATTACAACAATCGCCTCACGGGTTCATTCATCCTGATTGAACCCGGCACGAATGCGACTGTTGCAGCTGGCATGCTCATGGCACCGAGCGAAAGCGTGAAAGTGGACGACGCGGACTTCGCGATCTGACCAAACGCTCAATGTCCAAACGGAGCGCCGACTTGCAGTCGTATCGGTTCTTCGCTCCCGTTTTGCTCGGCGCGCGGAATTCGTGAGCGCTGGTCCTCCCCGCACGGTCGAAATGCAACTCGCACTCTGCACCCGATCGGCGTTCCATCGTCGTAAGCCAACTGCAACTCGGCGCTCCGGCGCCGCAGTCCCGGCTTGACGTTTTTCCGCGATTGCGCTTGGAATTGCCCGCACCCACCACGTTCGTAAATCGGAAAGGTCCGTTATGCGCATCAATACTAACGTCCTGCCGCCGTCCATCACCCCGCATTCACATCACCGCAGTAATTGTTTATGTCCCTGGCTGCTGCCGGCCTTCCTGCTCGGCTGCGCGAGCATCCTGCCTGTGCACAGCCAGTTTGGACCTGGCATTCCCCTGGCACTGAACCACAACGCGGGCACTGACGCAGGCGATGACTTCTCGCCGCGAATCGCTTCCGACTCCAATGGCCATTGGGTATCGGTTTGGTCCTCGCGTGAAAACCTGGGCGGCACTGCCGGAGTCGACGCCGACATTTTCTACGCGACTTCGACGAACGGAATTCATTGGTCCGCAACTCGCACGCTCAATCTGAATGCAAATACCGACACGGGCGACGACTTCGCGCCGCAGATTCAGGTGGGCACGAATGGCTGGTGGATCGCCGTCTGGTCTTCGAACGAGAACGCCGGCGGCACCAATGGCACTGATCCGGATATCCTTTACGCGTTGTCCCCAGATCACGGAGTTACCTGGGTCGCCCCCCGCCCAATCAATACGGACGCGGGCACGGACACGCGGGCTGATTTCAGCCCTGCTGTAGCGACCGATCGTGACGGCAACTGGATTGTTTCATGGCATGGCACGGGTGGCGGCGCATTTGGCAACGACCAGGAAATCTGGCTGGCTCGGTCCAGCGACAACGGCCGAACCTGGAACAGTCCCGCTCCGCTCAATAGCAACGCGAGCTCCGATGGCGGCAGCGATTTCAACGTCAGTCTCGCGACCGATCGCCACGGACGCTGGCTCGCTGTGTGGTCCTCAAACGAGGATCTTGCAGGAAGCGGCGACGGCGACGCGGATATCGCCTGGGCGCAATCGCTCAACAACGGCGCAACATGGTCCGCTCCCGCGCTGCTTCACTCCAACTTCAGCTCCGACAATGGCGAGGACTTCAATCCAATCGTCGGGACGGATCGGCAGCGAGGGTGGCTTGTTGCGTGGGAATCGGGTTCAAGCCTCGGCGGCACAATCGGCACCGACCAGGACATACTCTTTTCGCGTTCGACGAATCACGGAGCGACGTGGTCTTCCCCCGCTGCGTTGAATGCATCCGCCAGAACAGACAACGCGCTCGACAGTTTCCCTTCCATCGCAACAGACGCAGCCGGCGTTTGGGTCGCGACGTGGCACTCGCAATATGCTCTCAATGACGCCACGGGCATGGACCAGGACATTTTGGCCTCCTATTCAATTGACCAAGGCGGCACCTGGCGGAGCCTTCAACCGCTCGCAAGCAACGCAGCGACGGATACAGCGGAGGACGGTTCGCCGCACATTGCTACAGACGAACACGGCGGATGGATTGTCGCGTGGTCGGGCGCGCCGTCATCTTCCGGAACTGACCAGGATATCGCATTCGTTCGCATCCTCGATCCATTGCTCTGGAGTTCTCCAAAGTTCTTGAACAGTAACGCACCCACCGATGCAGGTGCCGATTTCTCGCCCAGGCTCGCAACAGATCTCGCCGGAAATGCGATCGCGGTTTGGATGTCGAATGAGAACCTCAACGGCAACACGGGAACAGACCTGGACATCCTGTTCAGCCGATCAACGAACAATGGCGTCACGTGGTCTGCGCCCGCCGTGCTGAATTCCAATGCAGCGAACGACTCAGGCGAGGACCGCGATGCAAGGGTCGCAACGGATGGCAAAGGACGCTGGATCGCAATCTGGAGTTCGAGCGACACGCTAAACAATCAAACCGGCAACGACAGCGATGTTCTTTTTTGCGTGTCCACGAACAATGGGATCAATTGGTCTGCAGCAACCTGGTTGAACTCCACCGCAACCAGCGATGCCGTGGGAGACTTCAGTCCCGCGATTACCACCGATCGCGCGGGAAACTGGATTGCCGTATGGGGAACTGCTGGCGCGTATGGATCCGACTTCGATGTCGTTGTATCGCGCTCTGCCGGCGGCGAAACCTGGTCTGCCCCTGCCCCGCTCAATGCAAACGCGGCAAACGATGATGGCGACGATTTTGAACCGCAGATCGCGACCGATCGCGACGGCCGATGGATCGCCGTTTGGATGTCGAACGCTGAACTAACGGGGCTGGGTTACCACCTGGGCACAGACGACGACATCCTGGTTGCGTATTCCTCCAATAACGGGGCGAGTTGGACAATGCCGCGGCCGCTGAACAGCAACGCCGCCAGTGACGCGCCCGATGACGACGATTATTCGCCGCAAATCGATGCGAACGGCGCCGGCTCATGGATCGCCGTGTGGCATTCCGAAGGCACGCTGGGCGGAATGCTTGCCACCAATTTCAATGTGTTGTTTGCCCGCTCAACCGACCATGGCGGAACCTGGAGTTCCCCTGCCCCGCTGCATGCTAACGCGGCAACCGACATTGGCGACGACCAATCGCCGCAAATCCTTTCAGATCGAAACAGCCGCTGGGTCGTCGTGTGGAATTCGAGTTCGCCTGACCTCGGTGGCAACATTGGCGTGCTCGGCGAACGGGACATCGAGATTTCTTTTTCAACGGACGACGGAGCGACGTGGACACCTCCCGCGCCATTGAATACCGACGGATTCATCGATGAGAACGATGACTTCAGCCCGCATGTGGCGCTCGGTGCCGGCGGCCAATGGATCGCGGCATGGTCGTGGACAACCAATCTTCTGGGGGCCGACGCAGACCTGCAGTTCGCAACGGCATTCCTCCCAACCCGAACGGCGACGGCAATTCTGCCGCTCCAGGTCGCGCCAGTGACACTGACTGGAACACCGCCAGGCACATTTCTGATGCAGTGGAACGGCGGCTTGCCTCCGTATCAGGTGCAACGAACGGCGAGCCTGACGCCAGCGTCGTGGGCGAACACAGGCGGCTTGCTGTGCGACCGCTTCGCACAGTTTGCTGTCACAGGCTCGAATGCCTTCTTCCGTGTTCTCAGCCTCGGGAACACGCCCCCGATCCTCGGGTGGGCAGGAGAACCTGCGTATTTGCAGGGTGGAATGAATGCCGTTGCTGAAACGTTGTTCGTCGATGGCTTCGGGATCAACGCCTCCGTGGATGTGCTCGTCTCAGGTGACCTGCCGTTAACCGTGCGCCGCACGATCATTAACAACAGCGCGATTCCTATTGCCGGCGGTTATACAGTCCGCGAGAAATTGCACGGCATGACGTTTGTCGCCGTCGGCGGCACCGCCGGATATGTGCCCGGCGCGCCGAGCCAGCAGGTCTTCGACTGCGAAGTCACGAATACGCCCGCCCTCGCACCCGGACAAACGGCTGTCATTGAGTTTACGCTCGGCGGAGCCGGATGCACACCCCTCGCGCCGATCACCGCGTTGCCGTGCGGTCTTTTCCAGGAGACCATGACGATCGAATCGCCGCAGGTAGCAAACGGCTTGTGCACCAACACAATAGTCGAAGTCGTCGATTCCAATTTCATATTCGTCGATGACGGAAGCCAGATACAAATCGCAGCGGCGTTGAATCCAGACAACGCGCCCAGCGCATCGGTCAGCGGCACGACTGTGAACGTGTTCGCGCTTCCTTCGCCGCCGGTTCGAACCCACCAATTAACCGTCACCACCATTCCTCCGAACCTGACGTATTTCGTGCGCGGCCGCAGTCCCATCACGGGACCGCAGGCACCCACGATTGGCGCCTTCACGCCAGGGATTCCGCAGGCCCCTGCTCCGCCGCTCGTGGTCACGGGCGGCACCGTGTTGAATTACTTCGTCACCGTGAATCCCGATTACAACGGCACCCCGTCGTGCAACGTCTTCGGCCTTCCGACTTCATATCAGGAAAAGGTGAACACGACGCTGACGTTGATCTCAACGAACGGTTGTTCCATCGCGCAGGAGTCGCTCCAGGCAACAGGTATTTACGAGTGCAGTTTTTAGCGGCTATCGCAAACCTGCGCTACGGCAGCCGGTTGCGACGCCAGGTTGAAGCTATCCAGGCGCCTCGGATCTGTGTCGTTGCGATAGCAGAGATCTGCATTGATCAAGGATTCAATATCCTGGCGCGATAAAAATTGACGGAAGCATTGCTGGCGTTTGTATCGACGAACGTGACCGTCCCTGTCTGGTTCGTGACGACCACAAGATTCTCCCAGTTGTTTGGCGGGGTGCGACGCTCAACGAGATATTGCGCATCAACGTCACCCACCAGCAGCCATTCGCGTTTGCCGCCCGGAAGCTCTCCGCCGCAATATAACTTGGCGGTCGCCAACAGTGATTCACCCGCTTCCAGGCTGAAACTTTGAAGACCTTCCAGTGCCCCGGGCGGAACATGTGGACTCGAAAGAACTACCGTTTGAACCTCTGAAGATCCAGTGCGGCCGCCTCGAGCCCGCGCTTCCTCAAAAGTCCCTCCTTTGTTGCGGTCCCACGCTCTCACTTGCACGTGCGCAGTTTGGCCTGCAAGTCGATCAGGAATCGAAAGAAATGGCGGTTCGAAATAACCGGCCAGCTCGCCTGACCCAATCTCGATCGGCTGCGTCGCCGGATGCAATGCGTTCGGCGTTGAACCCGTGTAAAGCTGCACGAGAAAATCTGGCCCCTCGAGCCGAGTAACCCCGTCCACGTCAAACACTGGGGCGTCAGGCGGGTCGCCCATCCAATTGATGTTGCTCCAATTCACATAGCCGCCGCCACTCCCAGTCTCCACTTCCAGTATTGCGTCCGTGCTCGATGCCGTCCCGAAATGATTGCTCACAACGACCGAGTAAGCTCCCCCATGCGCAGGGGTGACAGGATTTATCGCGTAGGAGGCATTGGTCGCGCCGGGAATGTTCGTTCCTTCCCATCGCCATTGATACGACAAAGACTCGCGGCCCACTGCAACTGCATAGAACGCCGCATAGTAGCCGCTGCGCAATTGCTGACTGCGAGGTTGCGACACGATCCACGGCGCATTTGGAACCCGATGGGTCAGCAGCGTTGCGGGCAGGCTTTGAACCACTCCGAACGCGTTGGTAATGACCACCGTGTACTCGCCATCCTGGTCTTTGCCGGCATCGACGATCTGCAGCACCGCGTTGGTCCCGCCGGCGATTGGATCGCCGGCGAAATACCACTGGTAACGCAGTTCAGGCGCGCCACTCGCTTCCACCTTGAAGCTGATGGTTCCACCATCAAACGTGCTGCGGCTCGGCACAGCCTTAGTGAGTGAAGGTGGCTCTTCCATCCAGCCGACACTGATGTCGTCTAGCGCGGTATTCCCAGCGGTCCCAACAATCTCAAGCCGCGACACTGCGGAATCTGCGACGACAAGAAAATTCGTGTAGATCCAGGGAGAGAACGGCACGTCAGGCAGGACAGCTTCGCCGACAAGGAGGTTATTCCATCGGACCGCCACGGTGTTTCCAGATTCCTTTGTTGCGAGTCGAACGCGGTAAGTGCGTCCTGGCACCGTCCCAACATCCTGCCATAAGCCCCCGCCGCCGTGGGCGTAGATGTGGTTGCGGCCGTGTGCAGCGCCTGGCTCGTTGATATAAAACGACCCTCCGCCGGCATTATTCCAGGTCCAGCCGACAAAGGAGCTCCCATCGCTCAGGACCTCAAGACTTCCATTCTGGACGATGTTGCTCTGGGCGAAGGATATCAGCGGTCCGCACGCAATGGCGGCAATGACCAGCTGTTTTTGAAGAGCGGCGAAGTTTATCTCCATGACCAATCCAGTTAATCGAATCGTCGTGAAAAGGCAAGATCAGCGCGCGCAACGTTGACGCACGCTTCTAAACCCCACGTGCCTAGAGAAATCTTGCTGCGCATACGGTTTTGCGCACACTTGCGGCATGACTCCACCGATTCGCGCCACTCTAGCCGTCTTGAGTACTCAATTCCGCCGAAATTTCTCACGAACACTGGGATAAAACTTTAATGGGTAAACATCTCGCAAATATTGATGCCGGATTGGCAGCCTGGATCGCGAAGCAACGATTGTTCTTCGTGGCCTCAGCACCTTTGGCAGCAGAAGGGCACATCAATGCCTCGCCCAAAGGCGGCGAAGCGTTCCGCATTCTCGGTCCTATGGAAGTGGCGTATCAGGATTACACAGGCAGCGGCGCGGAAACAGTGGCGCACCTGCGCGAGAATGGACGTATTCTCATCATGTTCTGCGCCCTGGAAGGTCCTCCCAAAATCGTCCGCCTGCATGGGCGCGGCACGGTCGTCATCCCTGGGCACCCGCGGTTTGATGAGTTCGCCGCCCATTTCCCAGCTAATCCCGGAACGCGTGCGATCATTCACGTGACCGTCCAGCGGGTTTCGTCTTCGTGCGGTTTTTCCGTGCCATTTTTTGATTACCGCGAAGAACGCAGCACGCTTGATGATTGGGCCGCCATGCAAGGTCCCGAAAAACTTTCAGACTATCGCGCCGCGAAAAATCAAAAGAGCATCGATGGCCTG
The DNA here is from genome assembly GCA_035629175.1 of Verrucomicrobiia bacterium. Classification (NCBI taxonomy): domain Bacteria; kingdom Pseudomonadati; phylum Verrucomicrobiota; class Verrucomicrobiia; species Verrucomicrobiia bacterium. The sequence continues at coordinate 23,344 of DASPIL010000099.1, forward strand.
CCGGCATTCGATATCTGAACATGCCACAGGGAAATCAGAAACCAGCCTTTTCAAATCGGGCGATGTGTTTAATTTTTCGCTCAACCCCGGCGGGAATATCGCGCGGTGGCAAAATGAAGCGGGAGTGAACCAGCGGTGGTCGCACCATCTGTAGTAATCCCACCAATCTTTCTCGAATATCCTAACCAACTCTGCGCCGTTCCCCGTCTCGTCATACCGTGCCAGCAGCACGCCCTTGAATGGGCACTCCAAAAACGCAACATCCGGACCAGCCGTGCGATACAGATACCCTCGCATCGCAGGTCCGACAAGCTGAGCTGCTACGCCATGTCGAACCGCGATCCCAAGAAGAGCGAACATGAGCCGAAGCCGCCGACGATCGAGCCCACCGAACAGCGAAGAATAACAGAATAACTGTAGCAACGAGTGCCCCAAGACAAACTGCAATGGAGCATCCAGCGGGTTAGTCTTCTCCACGAAGGCGACGCGAAAACCAAGGGCTTGATGAACGTTGTATTCGGTCCAGAACTGGGCGGGAGGACGGGAAGCTTCAGGAACTGTGAGAAACTCATCAATCAAACCAAGCGCTTGCTGACTGTCGCCGTTATCATGGCAGGAATGCCCTTGCGCCTCTGCGCGCGAAGCCGCCCTTCCGAGCTGCCAACTGAGATTAAGACGGAGTTTCCGTACCGAGGTCCGCCAACGAAAAAGAAAACTCTTTCTGGTTCACACTCCTTTTACCTGTTGACGTCTCCGGCTTAATAGGTGTTGGACGTAGTCGCTACCTCACGGAGGATAACGCTCTCTTCACCTGAATCATGTCGCCCGGCTTAATCATCGGACTGTTCGCGTCTTCTGTCATCGCGAATACCTCCCGGGCACCATCGGCGCGAGTCACTAGCACGCGAGACTTGTCAGCTGCTTCGGTGAAGCCTCCTGAGAGGTCTATCGCCTTTGCCAAGGTGATCCCATCATTCCAAACCTTTGGGCCCGGCTGCCCAACCTCCCCATCGACATACATATAATGCTGACTTGCGGCCGGAGCGGCGGCTTGCCGAACGTCCTGCGTCTGACTGGCGCAACTGACAAGGGTGATCAGCGCTACCATGCCAACTACTGCTTTGATTGATTTCATAGGTTTTGGTTTATTTCGTCCAACGTCCCGGCTCACCGACGCCGGGCCAATCGTTTTCGATTGCCCACTGAGGCGCGATCCCGGCGTTCGGTGCAGCCGGTTTGTTGGACGCATTCATCGCACTACCCGGTATTTTTCATTCTTGAAGCGTTGCTTCCAAAAAGCTCGCGTCTGCACCCTTCGGCAACACGTCGACGAACTTGACAACCAAGTTATTCGCACCCACCCAAAAGTCGGTCCGCACGTCCGCCGATTTCAAATCCAGCCTGAACCGAACGCAGTCGTACGACCTCTTCCCGACCGTAACCTTCTCCGTTCCCTCGCACGAAATGGTGTATGGACCGTCCTTCTGTTCTGCTTTATGCGTACGAAAGAGGAATGGCTCCGCATATTCCTGAAACGTGTAAACTCTGCCGGTATCTCGCGGGAGCAAGGGGACAATCCGAAGCAGCGCATCGAACGTCAACATCCCGTCGGCAAATGTCCACTGTTGGGTATTCGTCCCACCGGAGAACTCAATGAACGTTGCTTTGCCCTTCTCGTAGTCAAGCTGGTGAACGGTTTTCCCACCCCCAGTGATATCGATAGTGGCCTGCTCAGGGGCGAACAGGTTTTCTTCGGGATAGACCAATCTGCGATCGAAAATCGTGCCGTTGTAGGAAGCTCCCAAAGTGATCGTATCGTGGAACTGCAACTTCTTTTTCGCAAACTTGCTGGAAACAACAAGGACACCATAGTCCTTCGATTCCGTGTTGGTCCCGTTCTGGACTACGCTCACCCACTTGTATTTATGAAGCTGGTCGATCTTGAGGCTTTCCAACTTCATTGGAACATCCTTAAGCGGCATCGGCGGCTCCGCGGACTTTGCAGCCGCCGCTCCCAATAGTCCGACGAACAAGCAAACAATGACGTGTTTCATAATCGTCGTCTCTTCTGTGTCCAACGACAAGGGTGAGCGAAAGCCGCCGGCAGCGTGCGTGCAACTGCAACCACGGCGGTCTGATGATACTCAGCGGTCATACTGCAACGCAGGGCGGATGTTCGCTCGACCCGCTTGAAACTCCCATCTAAGCCGTCGGTGATGTGTGATATCATCGGTGGTGAAAAAGCGGAGAAGTGTTCGAGCACTTCCCCGCAAGGAACATTAACCCGGCGCTTCACAGCGCCATTTCATCAATGCGTATGAAGTATTATACCTCCACCACGGAATTCAACTGCGGAATCGATCTCCATGCCCGTCAGATGTACGTCTGCGTCATGGATCGCTCAGGCAAAATCCTGGTCCATACCAACGTCAAAAACAATGACTTCGGCTTCTTCCTCAAGTTGGTCGCCCCTTATCGCAAAGACCTGACCGTCTGCTGTGAATGCATGTTCGGCTGGTACTGGCTTGCCGATGCCTGTCTGGACGCCGGTCTGACGTTCGTCCTGGCACATGCCCTCTACCTCAAAGCCATTCACGGCGGCAAGAATAAGAACGATCGCGTCGATTCCGAAAAGATCACGCACCTGCTGCGCTCCAATCTCATCCCGCCAGCCTACGTTTATCCCGCTGCGTTGCGACCCCTGCGCGCGTTGCTCCGCCAGCGTCTGTTCTTC
>DASPIL010000100.1 GCA_035629175.1 Verrucomicrobiia bacterium
AGCTTCCACGGCCATTTCAATCTCACGCAGCGACCGCGGTGGCTGATGCTCAGAGTTCATCCGGTTCCTTTGGTTGGTGGGTTTACGTCGATTGAGGAACCGTTCACGCACTCATTGTGGGGGCAGTGTCAAGATGCACCCCATTCGGGGCCGACAGGTGGTTGCTGTTTGACATCGCACTCCAAATCCTGCACGAAACCAACACGCATTCGTTGTGTCCGATGGATCGTATCATGACTTCTTCGCCATCCGAGCGTGTCGCGGTTTGCAGTTGGTCGCTGCAACCGGCCGATGTCTTCGATCTCCTGCAAAAACTTGAACAGGCAGGGATCTCCCGCGTGCAGCTCGCGCTTGATCCGCTGTGGAAAAACACGCCGCAGTGGAATCATGCGGCGGCGGAATTGAAGCAGGCGGGCATCAGCGTTATCTCGGGCATGTTTGGTTGTGCGGGTGAGGATTACTCCAGCCTGGAAAGCATCCGCCGCACGGGCGGCATCGCCCCTGACGAGACCTGGGATGAGAATCAGAAACGCATCGACGTAGTCGCTGAAATCGCCGCCGCAATGTTGCTCCCGCTTGTCACCTTTCACGCGGGATTTCTTCCGCATCAAACCACCGACCCGAATTTCAGTGTGCTGTTGTATCGCGTCAGGCATGTGGCCGACGTGTTTGCAAAATTGAATATCAACGTCGCGTTTGAAACGGGACAGGAGACAGCGCCTGACCTGGCGCAGTTCCTGGAATCCCTGGATGCTCCGAATGCTGGCGTTAATTTTGATCCCGCGAACATGCTTCTGTATGACAAGGGCGACCCGATCGCGGCGGTTCGCACGCTGGCTCCGTGGATTCGGCAGGTGCACATCAAGGATGCGCAGCGGACGCAGGTGCCGGGGACGTGGGGCAGGGAGGTGCCTGTCGGATCGGGCGAAGTGAACTGGGCCGCGTTCTTCGGTGAACTCAAGGCGATTGGGTATGCTGGAGATTTTGTGATTGAACGCGAGGCGGCGTCGCAACGCGTTGCGGATGTAAGGCTCGCACGGGAACTTATTGAAAGGTTCGCCGCGTGAGCCAGCCCGCTGCAACGCAGAAGCTGGTGAACGTGGCGGTGGTTGGTCTTGGGTTCATGGGCATGACGCACCTCCGCGCCTATCTGAAGAATCCGCTCGCGCGCGTTCGAGCGGTTTGTGATCCGTCGCGGGCGCCAGTGAACGGCATTCTTCCGGCGGTGGGCGGGAACATTGGAGCGCCGGAAGATGTTCGTCTGGGCCCAGACGTGAAAGTTTTCCGGAAGCTCGAGGATCTGCTGGCGGATCCTGCGATTCATTTGGTGGACATTTGCACGCCGACACCACTGCATCCTGCCCAGGCGATTGCCGCGTTGCGCGCGGGCAAGCATGTGATGTGCGAGAAACCGCTGGCGCGCACCTCGGCAGAGGCGCGGGAAATCCAGGACGTGGCTCGCAGTGCGCCGGGCGTTTTGATGCCGGCCATGTGCATGCGCTTCTGGAGCGGCTGGGGATTTTTGAGGGAGATGGTCCGCGAAGAGCGTTTTGGAAAAACCCTTTCAGCACATTTTTTCAGGGGCTCCGAAAAGCCGGCGTGGGGCAAATCCTGGACGGCTCAAGGAGGCGGCGACCTGGGCGGCGCGTTGTTCGATCTCCACATCCACGACACCGACTTCGTTTACTTCCTGTTCGGACGGCCTGACGCTGTTTTCGCCACGGGGCGTGTCACGGCGGACGGCATGGTGGAGCACGTCGTCACCCAATACCAATATCCGCGCGGACCCGTGGTGTCGGCCGAGGGAAGCTGGCTGCGGGCGCAGGGATTCAACATGGGCTATCAGGTGCAATGCGAGCGTGCGACGATTGAATTCGACCTGGCGCGCGGCACGGAAGCCTTGCGCATCATCGAGCCGGGAAAGCCCGTTGCGGTTGTTCCGTGCGGTGCTCCTGACGGTTACGCCGCCGAGATCGATTACCTGTTGAACTGCCTTGTGAACGGCGAAACGACCGAAAAGGTGACGCCGGCTGATGCGGTCGCCGGGCTTGAAATTTGCGAAGCGGAGGAGAAGTCAATTCGCACTCAGACGATTGTGCCGCTTTGAACACGCGTCGCGTTAATCAATCAAATGAAACATTCGCCCCGCCTGAAACTGTTTGTGATGATGGTCCTGGAGTTCTTCATCTGGGGCGCGTGGCTCCCGCTGATCTTCAGTTACCTTCCAAGCCTGGGATTCACGTTTGCGCAGCAGGCCTGGATCCTGAATGCATTTCCGATCGCCGCGATCGTCGGCCTGTTTTTCAGCAACCAGTTCGCGGATCGCAATTTCTCGGCCGAGCGATTCCTTGGTTTCAGTCATCTGGTCGGCGGCCTTGCGATGCTCGGGCTCGCGTTCACCCAGAGTTTTTGGATGTTCTTCACGTTGATGATGATCCATTGCCTGCTGTACGTGCCGACGATCTCGATCGTAAATTCCATCGCGTTCGCAAACATGCAGGATTCCAAGAAGGAATTCGGGTTGGTGAGAATGGGTGGGACGATCGGTTGGATCCTCGCGGCGTGGCCGTTCACGTTCATCCTGGTGGACTGGGAAGCAGTGCGCGCGGCCAATCCGCAGGGCTTCACGGACTGGATCGCGACCGCTTTGAAATCCGGGCTCACAGGCGCAGCGCTGCAATCGGCAACGAAATGGACTTACATCGTGGCGGGCGTTGCATCCCTGATGCTTGCAGCCTTCAGCCTTGTTCTGCCACACACGCCGCCCCGGAAAGCGGCCGCGGGATCCAGCGAAAAGCTTGCGTGGCTGGAGGCGATGAAACTGTTGAAGCATCCCTTCGTGCTCGTGCTGTGGCTCGTGACCCTGGTGGATTCATTCGTGCACAATGCCTACTTCAACTGGACGGGAACCTTCCTTGGCGCGGCGCGAACGGCGGGCGGCGTTGGAATGGCGGGGAACTGGATCATGCCCGTGATGAGCGTTGGACAGGTGGCCGAGATCCTGACGATGTTCATTCTCGGAGCGACGCTGAAACGCCTGGGGTGGCGGATCACGATGATCGCCGGGATTCTTGGCCATGCCGCGCGGTTCGGAGTTTATGCGTATTTGCCCCAGCACCAGGAACTGATCGTCCTCGTGCAGATCCTGCACGGCGTCTGTTACGCATTCTTCTTCGCCACGGTTTATATCTTCGTGGACGCGTATTTTCCAAAGGATGCGCGGTCCAGTGCGCAGGGATTGTTCAATGTGATGATCCTTGGCATTGGCTGCCTGCTGGCGAATTCCATCTGCCCGTATCTGATGCAATCAGTGTTCACCAAAAATGGCGTGACGGATTTTCGCGCGCTGTTCCATGTGCCGATGATTTCATCGATTGTTGCGGCAATCGCCATGGCATTGTTCTTTCATCCGCCGAAAAGCGAGAAGGTGCCGGAAACCATTCACTGAGTCATATTCGTTCATGCATATGCGTTCATGTTGTTGGCTGTTCCTGTTGATCGGAGCCATCTGCCGGATGCCTGCGGCGGACGAGCCGCGGACGGGGGGCGGGAGTCCGCCGCCGGGATTTAAAGAACTGTTCAACGGCCGTGACCTGAGCGGCTGGTGGGGAGCTGAAACGGAAGACCCGCGCAAGTACATGGACCTTCCCGCAGCCGGCCTTCAGCGGAAGAAGGTGGCGAGCCTTGCCGACATTCGGCGTCACTGGTCGGTCGAGGGTGACGAATTGGTGAACGACGGTGGCGGTCTTTATCTCACGACGGATGAGTTCTTTGGCAACTTTGAGCTGAGGCTCGAATACAAAACAGTTTCGGGGGCGGACAGCGGGATCTATTTGCGGGGTTGTCCGCAAGTGCAGATCTGGGATTCAACCGATGCCAGCAAGTTTGCGATCGGGGCTGACAAGGGATCGGGCGGCTTGTGGAACAACCCAGCCGGCGCGGCAGGCAAGGATCCATTGGCAAAGGCTGACCGTCCGTTCGGGGAGTGGAATCAATTCCGAATCGTGATGATCGGCGCGCGTGTCTGGGTCTGGCTGAACGGCGTTCAAACTGTAAATGGCGCCACGATGCATCATTACTTCTCACGAGAAGTCCCGATTCCGGCGCTGGGTCCCATTCAACTGCAGACCCATGGCGGTGAAATCCGGTGGCGGAATATTTTCTTGCGGCCTGTGGACAATGGCGAGGCGGTGGATTGGTTGCGGCGGGCGGAATTGGCGGGTTTGGATCCGTTGTTCAATGGGCGCGATTTTTCCGGGTGGCTCGGGGCGACGAACTCGTTTGAGATTGCTGAAGGAGTCATCGCGTGTCGAAAAGGGCAGTCAGGAACGCTGTACTCAGCGCGGCAGTTTACGAACTTCACCGTTCGCGTGGAGTTCAATCTTCCACCCGGCGGGAACAACGGGCTCGCGTTGCGATACCCAGGTCAGGGTGATCCGGCCTATTCAGGAATGTGCGAGCTCCAGGTGCTCGATGAACGATATGAAGCGGTGACGGGCCGCAAGATCGATCCGCGCCAGGCACATGGGTCGGCTTACGGAATGGTCGCTGCAGTTCGCGGCTATCAGTTTCCCGCTGGCGAATGGAATTTCCAGGAGATCACTGTGCGCGGTTCCCGGATCACGGCTGAACTCAACGGAACTCCGATCCTTGACGCCGATCTCAGCAAGGTTCGAGAGTTCATGGGAAACAATGCCCATCCGGGCAAGGACCGCGCGTTTGGTCATTTTGGTTTTGCGGGGCATAACGACGCGGTGAAGTTTCGCAACATTTTCATCCAACACATTCCGTGATCATGAATCCAATCCAGCCCGCATCGCGCCGTACTTTTCTCAAAACTGTTGGAACCGCTCTGTGCGCCGCGCCGTTTGTCACGTCGGGACTGCTGGCACGCTCGCCCAACAGCGTCCTGCGGCACGCGAGTTTTGGCGGCGGCGGCATGGCGTTCGGCGATCTCACTGTGATCGGCAACTGGAAGGGCGTTGAACTGGCGGCCATCTGTGATGTGGATTCGCATCGCGCCGCGGAAGCCCGCGAGCGTTTCCCGAATGCCAGGTTCTATCGCGACTGGCGTGAGTTGCTGGAGAAGGAGGGCGGCCAGCTCGACTCGGTGAACGTTTCGACACCCGACCACATGCATGCGGCCATTGCGGTGACTGCGATGCGCATGGGGAAACATGTTTACTGTCAAAAGCCGCTGGCGCACGACCTGTATGAAGTGCGGCGGATGACTGAGATTGCGGCGGAGCAGAAGGTGGTGACGCAGATGGGAATTCAGATTCATTCGGCCGCGCCGTACCGCACGGGGGTTCGGATCCTGCGCGATCGTGTGATTGGGAAGGTGCGCGAGATTCATTCGTGGTGCCCGAAATCGTGGGGCGACACCGCGCCGCTGCCCAGGCGTTCGGATCCCATTCCGCCTGGGCTGGATTGGGACCTTTGGCTCGGCGTCTGTCACCATCGGCCTTACATTGGAAGCGAATATTATCATCCGTTCAACTGGCGCAAGCGGCTCGATTTCGGGACAGGCACGCTGGGTGACATGGGGTGTCATCTGTTTGATCCGCTGTTTACCGCGCTGGAATTGAAGGCGCCCATTGCGATCCGATCGGAAGGGGCGGGGCCGAACAAATGGAACTGGCCGTTGAACGGCAAAGTGATCTTTCAATTCGACGGCACGTCTTACACGGCTGCGGATGTATTGCCGGTCACGTGGTATGACGGCGAAGCGAAGCTGCCTGCGGGAGTCGTGGCTTTGTTGGAAGGCCACGAAGTTCCAGAGACAGGTTCGGTCATCATTGGAACGGAAGGGGTTTTGCTGCTGCCCCATTTTAGCCGCCCTTCATTGTTCCCGCAGGCGCGATTCAAGGAGTACGAATTGCCCGAGTTGGGCGACCTGAATCATTGGGGCGAATTTGTGAAGGCGTGCATGGGCGAGGGGAAGACATCAACCGACTTTTCGTATTCTGGTCCGCTCACGGAAACAATCCTGGCTGGCTGCGTGGCGTCGCGTTTTCCGCAAACGGATCTGAAATGGAATTCCGAAAAACTGCGATTCAACCTGCGCGACGCCAACAAGCTGGTTCGGCGCCGCTATCGCCGGGGGTGGCGGGTGGAAGGTTTGTCCTGACCAGGCAGCTGCCTACACGAGATAACGCCTGATGCCTTCCGCGAAGGGTGGAAATTCGAGTCCGAATTGATCCATGGCAGGTTGCGCATTCCCGACATTGTCTTCCTGCAGCATCAGCAACTGATCGCGATTCAGCGGTGGAGCTTTGCCAAGCAGGTTGAACAGGATTTCCAGCAGACGCGCCTGCATTCGCATGAGGCTGAGTGGCATTCCAATCTTCAATCGTCTGCGGCGTGTCACCTGAAGAATGCAGTCGATGACTTCTTCGAGCGTCAGGATTTCCTGCGCGCAGAGATCGAACGTTTGTCCGACGCATGACAGGTTGGCAGGCGCCGAAGCGAATGCAGCCGCCACTGCCTCGACGGGAATGGGAGCGAATCGCATCTCGCCGTTGCCGATGAGCGGCACGACTGGCGAGAACCTGCTGATGCGGGCGAACAGATTAACGAAACCGTCGTCCCGGCCGTAGATGATCGAGGGGCGAAAGATCGTCCAGTCCAGTTTGCTCGCCCGCACCAGTTCCTCGGCGGCCCACTTGGATTTGTGATAGCGCGCGACTGCGTTGGGGCGCGTGCCGAGTGCGCTCATGTGAATGAAACGCCGAACTCCGGCGCCCGCCGCCGCTGTGAGGATGTTTCGGGTTCCTTCGGTATGCACGGATTCAAACGTCTGCCTGCCGGCTTCGCTGATGATCCCGACCAGGTGGACGATGCAGTCGACCTTCTTGCAAGCGTCTTTCAGTGAACTGGGATCGGCGACGTTGCCCTCGCGCAGTTCCGCTGTGTTTGCCGCGGCGAAATCGATCACACGTCGGGATCGAACGTCGCGCGCGAGCAGCCGGACCTGATGCCCGCGCGCGCGCAATTCACGGACAATGGAACGCCCGACAAATCCTGTTCCGCCTGTGACGAGCGTCACCATGGCTGGGCGTAATGCAAACGACGTTACACCGCGTCGAGTTTCGCCAGTTCCTCGCGTGTCAGCCCGATGAGCGGCTCCATGGTCGCTGCATCGAATTGAAGCTTTGCGCCAGCGGCCGAGAAGAGCTCAGGTAGCGGGCGGGATCCGCCCAGTTCCAACGCCTTCTTATAGGCGTTCAAAGCGCCTGCCTTGTCCTTCCTGGAATTCGCCCAAACCTGCAGCGCGCCCAGCTGTGCGATGCCGTACTCAATGTAATAGAAAGGATGTATGAAGATATGGAGCTGTCGATGCCACAGGTACGCGCGGCTTTTATCGTAGCCATGCCAGTCGACATCCCCGCCAAACCTGTCCATGAGATCCAGCCATGCCAGCGACCGTTCCGCCCGTGTGTGGCCGGGATGGGTGTAGATCCAATGCTGGAATGCGTCCACCGTGGCGATCCACGGAAACACGCCGATGACGCCTTCGAGGTGGGTCTTGCGTGCACGGTTGCCATCGGCCGGGGAATAAAATTCCTCGATGAATTCGTTGCCAAGGAGTTCCATGCTCATGGACGCCACCTCACAGAACTCGATGGGAGCGTTGCGATAGGAATAAATATCCTCGTCGCGGGCTGCGAGCGCATGAAACGCGTGTCCCGCTTCGTGAAGGATCGTTTCGACGTCCCGCTGCAATCCCACCGCATTCATGAAAATGAACGGCAACCGCGATTCCGCCAGCGTTGATTGGTATCCGCCAGGCGCCTTGCCCTTGCGATTGGCGAGATCCAGCAGACGCAAGTCCTGCATTTGCTGAAAACCGCGCGCGAGTTCGGAGTCGAGTCGATCGAAGACGCGCTGCGTCCTGGAAACCATGTGTTCGACTTGCTCGAACGGTTTCAAAGGCGGGCGATTCATGGGATCGACGGAAAGATCCCATGGCTGCAGTGCGTCGACTTTCAGCATCTGGCGCCGCCGATCCTGAAGTTCCTTCATGAGGGGCATGACGACAGTCTGCACGGCGTGATGAAATTTTTCACAGTCGGCCGGCGTGTAGTCAAAGCGGCCGAGGCGGCGAAAGGCATAATCCCGGTAATTGTCGAATCCGGCATTTTTTGCGATCTGCTGGCGCAGTTTCACCAGGCGGTCGAAGATCTCCTCGAACGTGTCTGACTCCTGGAGTCTGCGATTTGCGACCAGCTCCCAAGCTTCACGCCGCAGGTTGCGGTCGGGCTCTTCCAGGTAGCGTCCCATTTGCACAAGCGTGCGTTCCTCGCCCCGGAACATCACTGTGAGGGAACCGAACAGTTTTTGATACTGCTGGCTCAACCGCGCCTCCTCCGTTTCAAGCGGAACATTTTCCGGGCGGAAGAGTTCAACCTGATTCTGCAGGTCTCGATCGAGCACAGCGAAGCGCGACCTGTCGAGGCGGGGCCGTTGCGGATGCGCGAGAAAGAGCTTGGCCAGCGCAAACTGGCGGGGCTTCAGCTCGGGATCAACCTTCTCGACGAAATGAAGGTATGCCTTCTCCGCCTGTGTGTTGTCCGTGTGACATGTCATGGCGATGTAACGTTTCGACGCTTCCTCGTCCAGCGCGGCGCTCAGTTCGCTCCAGTCGATCAGCCATTGTTCCAGATCTGAAGCCGACGCGGACTGCGCGGCCCGGGTCTCCAGGAGCTCGAAAAGCGGTTGAATCTGGCTCCAGTCCCCAAGGTCAATATCCGAGGGCACAAAGCGCCGCGGCTTGTGGGCGGGCAGATTCTCAAAGGGCAATAGACTCATGCGCGGGAAGATAGCGCTGATCGCCCTGAAAGTTCAAAGTTCAAAGTCTTCAATCAAGGATTCTCCATCCCAAATCGGGCTGTAGTGGGTTCCGCTACAAAGCTGTGGTGAAAGTCCGGACAGATAAATCAGCAAAGTCCACGACAGACACGGAAGGCGTGGGTGCTGTAGAACTTTACCCCGTGAAACCCACCGAGCGTACCTCCAGCCGAAAGGTTATTCCTTTTCGCCGGGCGGCCGTTGGTAACGGTGCGGCGGCACTGATGCTTTTTATCAGCGCACGCCGGGAAATCTCAGAAGCAGTCAGGAAGAGCAGTGGTGCCGGGGAGCGACGTTTGGGTCGCAAGGGCTTTGGCGCCGGCAAATGACGGTAACGCGAGTATGAATACAACTTTGACGCAGCCGGCCGCACAGGGCCGTTTGATTGAAACGGGAATTCCAATTTGGAAACGGATTCTGGACATTGCACTGATTGTCGGCACCGCTCCGGTCTGGCTTCCGATCATGCTCCTTGTCGGGCTGCTGATCAAAACTGTCTCGCCGGGTCCCGCGCTTTTCCGGCAGGAACGGGTTGGTTACCTTGGCCGCCGGTTCACCTGCTTCAAGTTCCGCACGATGGTGGTCAATGCCGACGTCAATATTCACAAGGGTCACCTCGCATATCTCATGGGCTCGAATGCCCCGATGACGAAACTGGATTCCGCCCGCGATCCCCGCCTGATTCCTTGCGGCCTGCTGCTGCGCTCGCTCGGTATCGATGAACTTCCGCAGTTGTTTAATGTCCTGCGCGGCGACATGAGCCTGGTCGGTCCGCGCCCCTGTGTTCCCTACGAATATGAAGGTTACGCGGCGCATCATCGCCAGCGTTTTGAAGCGGCGCCTGGTTTGACGGGCCTGTGGCAGGTGAGCGGAAAGAATCGCACCACGTTTGAGCAGATGATCCAGTTGGACATCCATTACGCTCGCAACCTTTCGTTCGTCACCGATCTCAAGATCATGTTCAAGACCGTCCCTGCCATTCTATCGCAGACAAAGGATCTCGGTGGAGAACAGAAGCCAGTCGCAAAGGCAATTCCCCAGACGACGGTAATGCAGAATTGACGGCGGCCGTCTGCGTTTGCCTATGACGACGCAGCTCAAACTTGGCGTGGTGGGCTGCGGTTACTGGGGGCCGAATCTGATCCGCAATTTTCGCGCGCTACAGCAATGCTCCCTCACAAGCATGTGCGACATCAACCGCGAGCGGTTGGAACATCTCACGACGCTGTACCCCGACGTATTTCCGGAAACTGACTTCGAGCGAATGGTGTCCGATCCAGCGTTGGACGCATTGGTGATTGCCACCGGGCTCCGACAGCATTTTCCCATGGCGCGCGCCAGCTTGCTCGCGGGCAAGCATACGTTCATCGAAAAGCCCATGGCTTCATCGGTGGCGGAATGCGAGGAGTTGATTGCGATAGCGGAACGCAGCGGGCTCGTGCTGATGATTGGACACACCTACCTGTACTCACCCGCGGTTCGCAAAATGCGTGACATCGTGGAGTGGGGGGACATTGGAGAGATACGCTACATCTCCGCGCGCCGGCTCAATCTCGGAATTCGCCAGCACGACATCAATGTTGCCTGGGACCTGGCGCCGCATGATCTCTCGATCATTCTGCATATCATGGAAGGATCTCCAATCAGCGTGAATTGCCACGGAGCAGCGCATGTTACTCCAGGCGTCGCTGACGTCACAACGATGTGTCTCAACTTCCCCGGAAATAGCTCAGCGATCATTCAAAGCAGCTGGCTCGATCCGCGGAAAACCCGTGAGATGACGATCGTAGGCAGCAAGCGGATGATTGTTTACGACGATGTCGCGCCCATCGAGAAGCTCAAAGTCTATGACGGGCGTGTGCAATGTCCGCCGCATTACGACACATTCGGCGACTTTCATTATTCCTATCACTACGGCGACATGTATATCCCCTACATCAGGCAGGAGGAACCCTTGCGATCGGAGTGCCAGCATTTCCTCGACTGCATCAGGGAAGGTATCAGCCCGCTGACGGATGGACGCCAGGGCCTTGAGATGGTTCGCATCCTGGAAGCGTCGTCGGAATCGCTCCGTCGTGGCGGCCAATCGGTTGATCTTCCGCCTGCCGCCATTGCCCGCGCCAACACCTTCGCAGCGTCGGGCGTCGGAGGATTCTGCCCGCCGAATTCTCTGGACCGCGACAGTTCCGAGCGTGTATTGCGGGCCTGAATTTCACGTGAATAACACAGTTCAAGCACACCAACTCATCGCGCCGGACGTCAAGCTGGGCAAAGGCGCCCGGATCTTCGGCTTCGTCAATCTCTACGGTTGTGAAATCGGAGAGGACTCAAAAATAGGAACCTTCGTTGAAGTGCAGAAAGGCGCCAGGATCGGCGCCCGATGCAAGGTGTCCAGCCACACGTTCATTTGCGAAGGGGTGATCATCGAAGACGAGGTGTTCATCGGCCACGGGGTCATGTTCACTAACGACCTTTATCCCCGCGCAACAACAGACTCAGGGCAGCTCCAGACGGACAGCGACTGGAAGTGTGTGGAGACAATCGTGCGCCGCGGAGCGTCGATCGGTTCAAATGCCACCCTGCTGTGCGGCATCACCATTGGCGAGCGGGCCATTGTTGGCGCCGGCAGTGTGGTGACGCGCGATGTCCCCGCGGGAGCGGTGGTCGCCGGGAATCCCGCGGGCATTAAGAAATGGCTGCCCGGCTTTGAGCCACAATCCGCCCCCTGACTTATTCTTCCGCCATCCGGTCGGGTTCCGGCGCGAATTCGATGTATTCGACTTCCCCGTCGTCTGTCGGCGGTTCTGGATCCACAGGAACGTTCGGATCCACGGGCGGCTCCGGATCTTCGGGGAAAATCGGGTGGAGGCTCCGGCTCAAACGAACTCTCCAGGCCGGTAATGATGTTTGAGGCTGACACGAAAAAAAACGCCACGTCATTCGTCATCGGAACCGAACAACTGCGTTCGACTACATTGGTCGCCAACGGCCATTCCCGTACTGGCAGCGTCAGGTCGGATGTTTGATAAACATTGAAGACGATGGTGTCCGGCTCAACTTCAGGATAGTCCCAGGAAAGCGTTACGGTCTTAATCGAAGGCGGCGGCAGAATCACGGCATGGCTGGATCGCCAGGACAAGACCATTGCTGCGACAACGATCGAAATATTCCCAAATCTTTTCTGCATGGTGCGCAAATGTTGCACCAGCAAAAATCTGAATCAGTCGGCGAAACGGCATTTGTTGTGTAGGAAAAACTCTGACAATCGCGTGAGAATTTCCCGGGGGTCAAAAATCCGTACAGCTGCCACTTGCGCGCTCGATGCGGCGCGGATTGAAGCCGATCCTTGTCGATGAACGCCTGCTGCCACGGGGCGAACTGCGTGTAAGGCAGGAAGGTCCGGCTCAGGAAAAAGCGGGAGTGACTTCCACCTTCTGTCCAGCGGCGGCGACCACGTCTTCACCCTGCGCCCACACACAGTCATTGAGCAGCAGCTTGAATTTCACGCGGTCCTTGATTTCGCCGGACCATTTCCATGTCGTTCCGTCAACGCACGTGAGCGGCACGCCCTGATTCCAGCTGAGTCCATCGCCCTCGCCGCGCAGATACAGCGCGTTCCCGAAGCCAACGTCGGCCTTCGCCAGAACCGTCACAGGTTTCTTCGTCGCTGGAGCACTGCTGTTCATGCATGGGGTTTTGAGCATGGAAGGCTTGGGAGTGACCACGACCGGATCCTTCTTGCGGGACGCCGCCTTCGCCACTTTTGCAGGTTTCATAAATTCAAACTCGATATTATTTGTTCACAGTGCGCATTTCCGAACAAACGATCCGCTCGCGCCCAGCGTGAGCGTTTCGCTGGCAGGGTTCCAAGCAGAAGGTGTTCCCGGTGCATTTGCCCCGCCTTCCTCTCGCATCTCCAATGACAATTCTCCGCCCCTTCGTTCGCTAGAATTTACAATTCCAGTCCGGCCTGGCGTATTTTTCCCGGGCCAGTTGCTTCATCAATGCATGAGGGAAATCACGCGCCGAATCCCGAGCCCCCCAATGCGAGCGAATTGCGGCTTTTACCGCCTCGGCGGGAATGTTGAGGTTGCGAAGAAACTCGGCATGCGAACGCCCTTCGCGGTAGTCAGGCTGGCGCGAAGGCATCGGCAGGAACTCGGTTATCAACGAGAGATCAAAATCCAGGAGGAACGCGCCGTGAAAGAGGATCGAGCTGCGCTGCCGCCGTTGCGCATTGCCGGAAAACTTCACGCCGCCAATCGCAAGGTCCGTGTGGCCAAGCACTTCAACCTGGCCCGCCCCCGCTGCAGCAAGGGCGTCGCGGATTCGATCCATGATGTGGCGATTGGTCGACGTGATGTTTCGCAGCGGGCCCTCGTCCGGTGCCCGGAAAATCAGTGAATAGTTGAGACATCCCGGGCCCTGCACCACAGTCCCCCCGCCGGTGCACCGCCTGAGGATCGGAATCCCTCGCGATCGGCACGCCTCCACATTGACCTCGGCCGAAACTGCGTTTCCATATCCGACAACCACAAAGACGTGTTCGGATTCCCAGAAGCGCAGCACATCTTCGGCGCCGTTTTCCGACGCGTGCAGCAGCGCGTCATCGGCGGCAAGATTATCCTCCGGACAAGCAAAACTAAGATCGAGATATTTCATCTGGCGCTTGCGCCGGATTGTTGGATATTGACTGAGCCCAGCCCGATATGCAGCGCGTCATCGACGTGCGAGGTGTGACATTTTGACTGGCCTTTTGGCGGGCATGCTATCTAATTCCGCGCTTCGCGGAACGGAACCCGGGGTTTTGAACGTCGTCATTTGAATTTGGAATGTGAGTAACAAAGTGAAAGCAGAGAAAAAAGAAAAGAATCAGGCGCGGTCGCGGTCAGCCAGCCGCAACGGAAACGACGGTGATCGCGTGTTGGAATCCCTGGAAGCATTGCTCGAGGTGGCGTTGACCCAGCAGGGGACTGAGCGCACGAAGGAGTTTCTTTCAAATATCACTGACAAGCTCCGAGCCGCAGGCGTCGAAGCGCCCCACACCGTCAGCACCGCGTACATCAACACGATTTCTCCCGAGGATCAGGCGGAGTTCCCTGGCGATCGCGACATGGAGGTGCGCATCAAGAGCCACATTCGCTGGAATGCCATGGCGATGGTGGTGAACGCCAACCGAAAGCACAACGGCCTGGGTGGCCACATCTCCACATACGCTTCGGCAGCAACCCTTTACGAAGTCGGCTTCAATCATTTTTTCAGGGGGCGAACGAAGGAATTTCCCGGGGACCTCATTTATTTTCAGGGGCACGCCACGCCAGGCGTTTACGCACGAGCCTATCTTGAACGGCGTCTTGACGACCATCATCTGCAGCATTTCCGCCAGGAATTGGCTGAAGGCGGCGGACTGTCGTCGTATCCGCACCCGTATCTGATGCCGAACTTCTGGCAGTTCCCGACCGTTTCCATGGGATTGGGGCCGATCATGTCGATCTACCAGGCGCGATTCAACCGCTACCTGCGGGCGCGCGGGATCATCAGCGGACAGGAGCCAAAGGTCTGGGCATTCCTGGGCGATGGCGAATGCGATGAACCCGAAACCCTGGGCTCAATCACTCTTGGAGCGCGCGAGACGCTCGACAACCTCATCTGGGTCATCAACTGCAACCTCCAGCGCCTCGATGGACCCGTTCGCGGAAACGGCAAGATCATCCAGGAACTTGAAGCACTCTTCCGCGGCGCGGGCTGGAATGTCATTAAGGTAATCTGGGGCTCGGACTGGGATGATCTCCTTGCCCGCGATTCCAGCGGACTGCTCCTCAAGCGCATGCAGGAGGCTTTGGATGGCGATTACCAGAAGTATTCCGTCGAACCTGGCAGCTACACGCGCAAACATTTTTTCGGGAAATATCCCGAATTGCTGCAGCTGGTGAATCATTTGAGCGACGACCAGATTCGGAAGCTGCTGCGTGGCGGGCACGACACTCGCAAGGTTTACGCTGCCTACAAGGCGGCTTACGAACACAAGGGGCAACCTACGGTCATTCTGGCAAAGACGATCAAGGGTTACGGTTTGGGCGAAGCAGGCGAAGGCCGCAACATCTCGCATCAGCAGAAGAAGATGAACGAGAAGGAGCTGCGCGAGTTCCGCGAGCGCTTCAACGTTCCGATCAGCGACGACGTCATCGCCGAAGCTCCGTTTTATCGGCCGCCTGAAGACAGCGAGGAAACGAAGTATCTGCTCGGCCGGCGCAAAGTCCTGGGCGGTTTTCTCCCGCAACGCAACGCCGCGGCCGATGTCCTTGAAATTCCGAAGGTCGAAACCTTCAGCGAATTCTTCAAGGGATCGGGGTTGATGGAGGTGTCGACCACGATGGCATTTGTGCGGTTGCTCAGCATGCTATTGCGCAACAAGGCGATTGGGCGGCGCATCGTGCCCATCATTCCCGATGAGGCGCGCACCTTTGGCCTGGATGCATTGTTTCGGGAGATTGGAATTTATTCATCCAAGGGCCAGTTGTACGAGCCCGTCGACATCAAGTCGCTTCTGTATTATCACGAAGCGAAGGATGGGCAGATTCTTGAAGAGGGAATCACCGAAGCGGGCTCCATGTCTTCATTCATTGCCGCGGGCACAAGCTACGCCTCGCACGGCAAGCACATGATCCCGTTCTACATCTATTATTCGATGTTCGGTCCGCAACGGATCGGGGATCTGGTCTGGCTCGCGGGTGACATCAAGGCGAAGGGTTTTCTGCTGGGCGCGACATCCGGGAGAACGACCCTGAACGGCGAAGGGTTGCAACATCAGGACGGACACAGCCTTTTGCTGGCAAGCACGGTGCCTACGCTCATGACCTATGATCCTGCGTTTGGATACGAACTCGCCGTGATCGTGGCGGATGGGATGCGCCGGATGTACGTCAATAACGAGGACATCTTCTATTACCTCACGTTGTATAATGAAAATTATCCGATGGCCGCAATGCCGCAGGGCGTTGAAGAGGGAATCCTGAAGGGATTGTATCGGTTCAAGAAGGGTGCTGAAGGCAAGCAGGCGAAGGCTCACATCTTTGCCAGCGGACCGATCATCAATCAGGCATTG
The DNA here is from genome assembly GCA_035629175.1 of Verrucomicrobiia bacterium. Classification (NCBI taxonomy): domain Bacteria; kingdom Pseudomonadati; phylum Verrucomicrobiota; class Verrucomicrobiia; species Verrucomicrobiia bacterium. The sequence goes on from DASPIL010000100.1 coordinate 15,956, forward strand.
AAGGCGCAGCAGATCCTGGCGGAGCGTTACGACGTTTCCGCGGATGTGTGGAGCGCGACCAATTACAAGCAGCTCCGGAGCGAAGCCGTGCAATGCCGTCGCTGGAACATGCTGCATCCGACAGCGAAGCCGAAGAAGTCCTACATCGAGACGCTGCTCGCCAAAGAGAAGGGCGCTTTCGTTGCGGTTTCTGACAATGTGCGCCTCGTGCCCGAGCAAATTCTGCCCTGGGTTCCAGGTGGCATGTTCACGCTCGGTACCGACGGTTTCGGCCGCAGCGAGACGCGCGCGAACTTGCGGCGTTTCTTTGAGATCGACGCGGAGTGCACCGTTATCGGGACGCTGTTCGCGCTTGCTGAAAAGGGCATGATCGAACGCTCTGTCGTGGAGAAGGCGATCAAGGATCTCGGTGTGAACCCGGAGAAGTTGTTTCCCGAACTGGTGTAACGCAAGTAGCGCACGTTTCCAAACCTCCTGTATCGCTGGCTTCCAAGCCGACAGGGCGTGACAGCGCCGGGCAGGCAAGGAAACCTGTCCACCCTCCGCAGTGGCTGCTACGGAGGACGGGCGATCCAGCAGACTCGGAGGTCTGCGTTGCGGGTTGCGCAGAGTTTTTCCTAGAAACGCATTTGCCTATAACGCACATTACTGCGCTTTAAATTTATGGACGTAAAACTGCCGCCGTTGGGAGAGGGTGCCGATTCGGGCACAGTGGTGAATCTATTCGTGAAGGAAGGCGACCAAGTCGCGAAGGATCAGCCCATTCTCGAACTCGAGAACGAAAAAGCCGTTGCCACGATTCCTTCCACGGGTGCCGGCGTCGTTACAAAGGTGCACGTCAAGAGCGGCGATAAAATCAGCGTCGGCACGCGCCTGGTGTCGCTTGCCGAATCAGGCCAGCCCGCGGAATCGCGTGCAGCCGCCCCGAAAGCGGCCGCGCCGAAGGCGGCCAAGGCTGCTCCGAAAGTTGTTGAGCCCGAACCGGAAGACGAAGGAGCCGAAAGCGAGGAGGCAGATTTTGACGATGAGGTGAACGCCACGATTGCCGCCGCGCCAACGGTCCGCAAGGTCGCCCGGGATCTCGGCATCGATCTCCGGAAGGTGCGCGGTTCCGCCCGAGGCGGCAGAATCACGATGGAAGACGTCAAGGCATACATCCAGCGCCTGCAACGTCTCGCATCGCAGCCAAAGGCACAGCCCGGCGCGGCGCCCGCAAAGCCCCAGGCCGAGCAGATTGATTTTTCAAAGTGGGGCAAGGTGACGACAAAACCTTTGTCTCCGCTGCGGCAAGTCATTGCCCGGCGCATGTTGGAGAATTGGAATGCGGTTCCGCACGTCACACAGTTTGACGCCGCGGACATCACGGGCCTGCTCGCCCTGCGCAAAAAGTTTGCCGGCGATTACGAGAAGAAGGGCGCGCGCCTGACGGTCACGTCTTTTGTGCTCAAGGCGGTTGTCGAAGCGCTGAAGAAGCACCCCATCTTCAATTCGAGCCTGGATGAAGTCGCGAATGAAATCGTGCTCAAGGAGTACTATCACATTGGAATCGCAGTTGATACCGAGGCTGGCCTGATCGTGCCTGTTATCCGCGATGTGGATAAAAAGGATCTTGCGCAGGTTTCAAAGGACTTGGAGGAGGCCGCAGCCAAGGCTCGCGATCGGAAGGTGAGCGGAGAAGACCTGAAGGGGGGAACGTTTACGATTTCCAATCAAGGCGCCATCGGCGGGGCGCACTTCACCCCGATCGTGAACAAGCCCGAAGTGGCCATCCTGGGCCTGGGCAAGGCTGCACCACAAGCCGTTGTTCGCGATGGCAAGGTGGAAGTCCGCACGCTGATGCCGATCGGCCTGTCCTACGATCATCGTGTGATTGATGGCGGCATCGCGGCGCGGTTCACGGTCGACCTCGTCAAGGCGATTGAAAGTTTCGATGAAGCAGCCGTGAAGATTTGATTTAGGGCACGAACTCAACCTGGAATTTATGGATCCCATTAAAACGGAAATCGTAGTGATTGGCGGCGGCCCTGGCGGGTATGCCGCGGCTTTTTACGCAGCTGATCTCGGCAAGAAGGTGATCCTGGTGGAACAGGACAAAAACCTCGGCGGTGTCTGCCTTAACCGCGGGTGCATCCCTTCCAAGGCGTTGCTGCATGCCACGCATGCCCTTTCGCTCGCGAAGGAATCCGAACATCGTGGCATCACATTCGGCCAGCCCGCAGTGGATCTCGACAAGCTGCGCGTCTGGAAAAATTCCATCCTCACCAAGCTGACGGGGGGCGTGTCGCAGCTCGCCAAAATGCGCGGCGTTGAAGTCTGGCATGGGCGTGGTTACTTCGAAAGTTCGACAAGCCTGCGCGTCGAAACGAACGAGGGACAGAAGTTCATTACGTACGACCAGGCCATCCTTGCAGTGGGCTCCAAGTCCGCGATGCCAAAGGCGTTTGATCTCGGAAATCCCCGCGTGATGACCTCTCGCGAAGCCCTGGAAGTGCCTGACATTCCCGAGAACATGCTTGTGGTTGGCGGCGGCTATATCGGGATGGAATTGGGCACGGTTTACGCCAGCCTTGGCAGCAAGGTGGTGCTGGTTGAAGCGCTCGACGGTATCTTGCTCGGCGCCGATCCCGACCTGGCCCGCCCGGTCGTTGCTTACGCCAACAAGAATTTCAAGGAAGTCCGCCTGAAGACCAAGGTCGGAAAAATGTCCACGGTCGGAAAGCAGATCAAAGTGGAGATGGAAATGGAAGGCAAGAAGCTTGAGGAGCTGTTTGATCGCGTGCTTGTCGCGGTGGGCCGCACGCCGAATTGCCAGGACCTCGGCCTCGAAAACACCAAGGTGCAGCGCGATGACAAGGGGTTCGTCAAGGTGAACTCGAAACAGCAGACCGACGACCCCGCGATCTACGCCATCGGCGACGTCGCGGGCGGTGTGCTTCTCGCCCACAAGGCGTCTCGGGAAGGTCGCGTGGCCGTTGAAGTCATCATGGGCGAGGACACCGTGTTTGGAGATGTCGTAATTCCCGCCGTGGTGTTCACGGATCCGGAAATTGCCTGGTGCGGGTTAACGGAAATGGATGCGAAACAAAAGGGCATCAACGTGGCAGTGGCCAAATTCCCATGGGCCGCATCAGGGCGCGCACTATCGTTCGACCGTACCGATGGACTGACCAAGCTCGTCATCGATCCTGAGAGCGAACGCATTCTGGGCGTTGGGATTGTGGGCGCGGGTGCGGGCGAATTGATCGCGGAAGGCGTCCTTGCCGTGGAAATGGGCGCGACGGCCAAGGATCTGGCCTTGTCGGTGCATCCGCATCCCACGCTTTCCGAGACGCTTATGGAAGCAGCGGAAGTGTTTTACGGACATGCGACGCACACGTTTGCGCGCAAGAAGCCGCAAGCCGCCCCGCCGGCGCAGGCTTAAGGAAAGAAGAATTCAATCGGGCGGCAGGCAATGCCGCCCGAATTTCAGAGGCTGGTTCCGCAGAACTCGTTCATGCTGACGAACAGGTCGCGGCGCGGAGAGCTCTCCCCAAAACGTCCCAGGAACACGCTGCGTTGCGCGGAGTCTTTCCAGGTCAATTGCAGCAGGGGTTCGGAAACATTTGACGCCCGATTCACCGCGACTGTGAACACATCGGTCTGCGTGCGAGGTTCATACCAGAGTTCTTCGCCACATGAGCGCGCGTCACACGCTTCCAGCGGCTTGGTCTGCAAGGCGACGCGTTTTCCGACCACCAACCGATACCCGGTACCATCGCGATCAAAGCTCAACGGTTCCGTGCGGGTCGAAACGCTCTCTGGTTTGAAGTCGGGGCGGGCCTGCACCCACGCGAGCAGTGCTTTTCGCTGCTTGGCACTCGCGGACTTCGGCAGGTAAACGACGGCTTTACCCGTGCGCGCACCCGCTGCCGCCTGGTTTTCAGTCGACGATTGCAGCACCGCGACTTTCAAACCTTTCAACGCAACACCCTCGCTCTTGCCTGAAGTGAAATCCCAGGCGCGCAGAAGGTAGCGGCCAGCCTGGGTGGCTTCGGCCGATACCGTGCAGCCGCCGGCGTAAAGCTCGCACGAATGCAGTTCAAGGACAGTGCCTCGCGGCGCGTCCGTGGCATGCAGCGAAACAAGGCCAAGGCAAAGGATGACGGGAATTAGAAAAGATTTCATAGCTGCTGTGAAGTTGGATCAGGCAGGTAGATACATCAGATCAGGCAAAATTGCCAGCAGGAATCGAGCGTTCCGCAGACAGCGCGCTTTCCGTGTTCTGCAGCATCGGAGCTCCGACTTGCAGGCCGGCTTGGACGACCCGCTTTGCGATTCGGCTGCGATCCCGTATCTTGGCCGCTCGATGCCCTGTAATGAAGCTTCAGGCTTGAATGCACTCTGCCTTGAATGTGGCCTCTGCTGCAATGGAGTCATCTTTGCAAATGGCGAGCTCCGTTCTCAGGCTGAAGCCGGCCGCGCACAGGCACTCGGCCTGGCATTGGTGCGCCGCAAGAATGGCTCTGACGGGCCGATCCGCTTTCGCCAACCCTGCGCGGCGCTGAATGGCTGCGCTTGCACGGTTTACCCCGGCCGTCCGAAATACTGCCGCGAATTCCAATGCCTGCTGTTCCAGAAGACTGCCCGCGGTGACGTCACGTTGGATAAAGCGATGGCCCTCACCCAGTCGGCTCGAAAACGCGTGGCGCGCATCACCCGGCTGCTGGCATTGCTGGGCGATACCCGTCCGGATCTTCCCCTGATGGCGAGATTCCGGCGGGTGCAGAACAGCGCCGAGCGCAGCCCAATGCAGCGAGAAGCGGCTGTCCAATTTTCCGAACTCAGCCTCGAAATGCACCAGCTGAATCTCCTGCTGGGCCGCGAGTTCTATCCCGGCTGATCTTCCACGCGTTTTTCGACGCGCGTTGCTGTCCACTTTGCGGCCAGCCTTGTCCTTCTGTTGAACAGCAACTCCTCCGTCGAAAGAGGCGGTGCGCATTAATTTCCCCGTGCTGCAAATTCGGCTTCCGACGTGCTTATGGGTCGCCATGACGATTGACGAAAGCAATTGGCGGCTCGGCGATGCTGATTCTTTCGGTGTTTGCAACCGACCGGCGCCGAATTCCCGCATACCGGGCGGGGCAGTTCCTATGATGAAGAAGCTAGTCCTGTTGTTCTCCTGTTTAACCCTCCTGTTGACGGGCTGCGCCACCACGCAGGTCGCCAGCGAAGAACCCACGTTTCGCGAAGGCCGCCAGGCCGATGTGATATTGCGGTTCTCAAGCTGGGAATATACGTTCATGACCAAGCCGTTCTACGCTGAGGACGGCTTCATGCAGCAAGTGAAACCCGCGAGCCTGAAACAGGTTCTCAACAGGTTTGATATCGATCGCGACATGGCTGTAGTCGTGGTTGGAGTTCAATACAACGGCGCTGATCTCGATAACATCGTCGCCGAATGGAAGAAGGTTTTGGGCGAGAGCTGCGGTTTTGAGCGCGTTGTGGTTTTGCGCGCCAGCAGAAACAGCGAATTGAACGGATCTATCATTGTCGCCGACACCCGGTTCCCCATCACGACCGCGCAGGCCGAATAAGCTGAGCTCTCAAGGTTCCGAGGCGCCCGCGCGATTCTCGCGGGCGCCCCTGGAACGAATGGTCCGGATCCACCAGGCGATCCAATCAGGGAAATTCCCGAACGCCTCCCGCCTCGCCGCCGACCTTGAAGTCAGCACGAAATCGATTCATCGCGACATCGAATTCATGCGCGACCGGCTTCAACTCCCGATCGAGTATGACGCCACGCGTTTCGGATATCATTACACCGAGGAGGTAAACAGTTTCCCCACGCTGCAAATTACCGAGGGGGAACTGTTCGCGCTCGTGCTTGCGGAAAAGGCATTGCAGCAATATCGGGGAACCAACTTCGAGAAGCCTCTGCTGAGCGCGATTCGCAAGATGGAGCAATCGCTGCCCGACACGATCTCGTTGAACCTTGCCGACCTTGAGCAGACGATTTCCTTCCGCACGCGCGCGGAACAAATCCTGGACTTGAATGTCTTCGACGCCCTCGCAAAGGCCACGGCCCGCCGCCAGCAGATTCGCGTGCGGTATCGAAAGCCTGGGCGGCGCGATGTCGAGGAGCGGTTGCTGGACCCCTATCATCTGGCGAACATCAATGGCGAATGGTACCTGTTCGCCTACGATCATTTGCGGAATGACCTCCGCACCTTTGCTCCTTCACGGATTCTCGGTGTCGAGATGACAGGAAAGGTTTTCCAGCGGGTGCAGAAGTTCTCCCTCGAGAAGCGATTGCGCGACAGCTTTGGCGTTCATTCGGGTGAGGGACGATTTCAGGTGGTGATTCGGTTCAACGAGCGTGTGGCGGATTACGTGCGGGAAAAGAAGTGGCACGACTCGCAACAGCTTTCGGAAATCCAGGGCGGAGGCGTTGAATTGCGACTGACCTTGTCAGGCCTCTCCGAAGTTCAACGCTGGGTGCTGAGCTGGGGCGGCGACGCGATCGTTCTTGAACCGCCGGAACTCGTGAACGCCATTCGCGACGCAGCTGAAAAGATCCTGCAGGGCCGCGGCTGACGTTAAGTTCCCCGCGAGGCGGGATTTTCGACCGATCTCTCCACTTGCATCCAGCGGAGTATCTGTTCCGTGGAAGGCCTTGGCGCTGTGCTGAGAACATTATGATCGGCACCGCGCACAACCCGGTATTCCTTGAAGGCGGGGCAATTCCTGCGAAGCCATCGCCGCACGAAGAACCAGGGAACCACCGGATCCATGAAGCCGCTGATCGCGTAGACTGGGATCTGCGTTTTGGATGCAACGGCGCAGGGGTTGTTCGCGGCAATGAGCCGCAGCCGATGCATCGCAGCCTGGCGGTCGAGTTCAGTGCGGCGATCGATAAACTCCTGGATGCTGGCGGCCGTGGCGGGTGAATTGCGAAACCGCCAGCGCGCGATTTTGGAATAGCCGAAAAGGACGGCGACGATCAACCGCAGCGAAATGCGCCCCCCGATCCATTCAACCAGCTGCACGCCCGCGCGAATGGGATAACGGACAAATCCGCCCGCCAGGACGATGCCTTCGATGTTGAAACGTTTCCGGGCGGCGAGAGCCCACACCACCTGCGAGGCGAACGATTCGCCGAGCAGCCATCCGCTTGTTATTCCCGCTGATTCAAGTCCGGCTTCAATCCCCGCCGCGTAATCATCCAGCGACCACGCAAGCGTCCGCGGATAAGTCGTTTCAACAAAGCGGACGCGATTCCGCAGTGCGTTGCGAAATCCGCCGATAAGGGTCCAATCCCCGTGGAGCCCCGGAAGATAAATCAGGGTCTTCGCGGCGGCGGGACCATGAATGCGGATTTGGAGTTTCTCGGTCAACGCGCGTCAAGCAAGCGACAGCGGCTCCCAGATATCAACACTTAACGATCGGGAGAAGTGAGCCAGGGGCGCGTCGGAAGGCTCGGGAAGGTCGAGCGCCGCAATCATCGTCGACTGCTGTTCCAACCCCAAAACCTCGTCAAGAATCCATGGATGATGATAGATGCGCGTGATCGCAAGGCTCTCATCGCTGCCCGCAAAGAGGCAGTAGCGTTCCACAAGGAAGAACGCGAGCGAGTCGATGTCAGGATCCCGCAGCTGGATTCCCGTGCGCCAGCGCGCATCGAATCGCGCCTCGCGCCCAATGACGCGGCGTGAGGAGAAATGCATCTCGGATTCCTGCTGCGTGAACTGCATGTCAGCCTTGTAGTACGGAAGCATGAAAAGGATGCGCGCCGCCATCGCAGGAATCAGCTTCGAAGCGTCGAGCGAGAAAAACCAGACGCCGGGCTTTCCGTCGTGATGCACGTAGGTGCGCACATTTAGTTCGAGCAGCGAATCCAATCCCGGAATCGGCGGCAGGCTGGTGAGGTGAACATCCGTCATGGCAAACGGGGTCACCCCGATCCATGCCTTGCCGTCATACGTATCGATCTCGAGCCGCTCGGGAATGAGCGGCCGCAATAATGCCGGATCGATTGGCCAGTGCAGAAACAGCAGGTTCTGCCAGGTTTGGTGCATTATGGGCGAGCCCTCCGGTCTCGTGCGCATAGCCAACCGATCCAAATCTGTTTGCGTCTTCATGTGTTAACCTTTGAGTTCAGCCGCCTGGAGCAGATTCTCCAGCCGCGTCTCGGGGAGCTGCGGTTGAACGTCCAGTTTGCCGTAGTCGAGTTTGATGACCCGGTCCGCAACGTGGAAATATTTGTCATCGTGGGAAATCACGAGGACGGTTTTCCCGCGCGCCTTTAACTCAGGCAGCAGTTGTGTGTAAAAAACGTTCTTGAAATGGGGATCCTGGTCGGCCGCCCATTCGTCAAACAGATAGAAGGGGCGGTCCTCAAGATAGGCCGTCATCAGAGCCAGCCGCTTGCGCTGTCCCTGTGACAGCGACGTGGTGGAGAGGGTGCCATTGGTTACCTTGACCTTGTGGCTGAGGTGCAGTTGCTCCAGGTATTCGGCGGCGCGATTGTCGCGCTCATCAGAACCGATCCCAATCAGCTTGTCGAACAGGTAGAAGTCAGAAAAAATCGCGGAGAACACCTGGCGGTAATCGTCGCGGTTTTGATCCGTGACGGGAATTCCATCCAGCCTGATTTCACCTGCTTCCGGGATGTAGAGGCCCGTGATGATCTTGGCGAGCGTCGATTTCCCGCTGCCATTGCCGCCAACAAGGAAGACCAGTTCGCCTGGATGGAAGCGCACGTTGATGGGTCCAAGCGTGAACTGGCTGTCGTCCTTTTCGTGGCGATAGGTATGCACGATGTTGCACAGTTCCAGCTTCTTGAAATCGCGGGGCGGCGCTGATTTCTCAAGCGGGCAAACCTCGGTCGATTTCTCCGCGAGCGAAATCCCCACCGACTCGATCTTCTGCAATGCAACATTGGCACGCCCAAATAGCGATATGCTGCTGATCGCGCCCGACAACGGCCCCATGAGGTAGAGCGTCGTGACGACGTAACCCGTCAGGGTTTCCCGCGTCATGGGCACGAGGGTGGGCAGCAGGAAGAGGATCAGGCCGATGAGCGCGAAGTAGAGCAGATGGGTCCAGTTCTGCGACACAATGAACCGCATCTCGGCGGCCACGGTATGGCGCTGGTAAGCCGCGGTGGTGTTTTGGACGTCATCCAGCAGGAACGCGTTGCGGCGGTTGCGATGCAGCTTCAACTCCTTGATGCCTTCGGTGAGCGCTCGGAAGTGACCATACAAGGTGTCCTCCTGTTCGCGCGCGAGGTGCAGGTGATGGAACGCGCTGGTCATGATCAGGCGGTAGCCAATTCCGCCCAGGACAATCATCACGCAGACACCCAGCAACACCTGCCATGAAAGCCAGCCGAGATACGCCGCACCGCCGAGCAGGATCGCGACGTTGACCGTGACGATGGGAACGGCGAGCAGCGCGTTCGTGATGCTGTTGACGTCGTCCGTGAGGGCAACGAGAACGCGCGGCGTGCCGACTTCCTCGAGCGCGCGGAGCGGCACAGTCAGGACCTTGCGCACAAGACTCCGCCGCAAATCGGCGACCACTCCCTGCGAATACCTGGCAAGCATCGCCTGCGCGTAAAAGTTGCTCGCCAGTTTCCCGACGCCGACGGCGATAAATGCGCCGACGATGAACGTGGCCGCCCGGGCTGGCCCGGTCAGTGCGATGTTGACCAGGGCGATGAGCCCGGCATTACAGGCGCCGCTGACGGCAGCAGCGATGGTGGTAAGCACCATCATTCCGCGACAGTTAACCCAGATGAATCGGAGCAGTTTCATGAAACAACAGATTGAGCGATGGGTTGTGCAGCGCACGCAGCCGCTTGGGCGTTGTTGAGCGCGGCGTGCATCTCCCGCGCGAGATGCTGGACATTTGGGTCGATGAAAATGTTCTCATGCGATCCCGGGATTCGGCGGATTTCAGCGCCGTCGCTGGCGAGCCTTCCCCAGCAGAAGTCATCAGCAAACGAACAGAGGAACGGCTGGCCGCGCGTTCGAATGAGCGTCACCTTCCCGTCATAAGGTTTCTCGACATGATTCGTGAGCGCGCGCAGATGAATTTCCCAGAACTTCAATTCGTGTTCCGGGAAGTATGATGGATCGATGACTTCCTCGAGATCCACATCCTGGCTTGGATCCTTGCGCTCGCCGCGCAGATAGCTGAGAGCCTTGCGGCCGAGAATGCGCGCTTTGCGGACGATGAACCGCTGGCGTTCCTCGGCAGTCAGGCCCTCGAAATCCTGAAGCCAGTACCAAAGATTTCGCGCAAACCGGAAATAGAACGCGGGTTGCCACCACGTGATGCGCTCATAACCTGCATTCGAGGGGAACGCATCGATGAGTGCCACGAGCGCCACCTCTTCGCCGGCATCGCGCAACTGCCGGGCCATCTCGTAGGCAACGTTGCCTCCGAGGCAATATCCACCGACGTAATAAGGCCCATGTGGCTGCACCTTCCGAACTTCCTCAACGTAATAACGCGCCATGGCTTCAATGCTGTCGTATTCATCGAGCCCGATCTGGCCGCGCGACTTGATTCCATGGATCGGCTGGTCGGGCGGCAGATGCTGGGCGAGGTTGGCGTATCCCCAGAGCACGTCGCCGCCCGCGCCGTGCGCGAGGAACAGCGGCGGCCTGTCGCCGTTCGGTTGCACGGGAACGATGGGTGATTGCGACTGGCCCTGGCGGCTGTCGCTGAGCACCCGGGCCAGTTGTTCAACCGTGGGCGCCTGGAAGACCGTGACAAGCGGGAACTTGCGTCCCGTGATTTTTTCGAGTTCCGCAAACAACCTCACCGCGAGCAGCGAATGGCCGCCGAGTTCGAAGAAGTTGTCCCGCAACCCGACCTGTTCGACCCGCAGCAATTGCTGCCACAAGCCGCAGAGCTGCTTTTCCATTTCCGTTTCCGGGGGAACATAGTTGCTCTGCTCAACCGAGCGGCGCGCCGTCCGCGCCTCCATTGCTGCGTGGATGCTTTTCGCATCGGCTGTCTGCAACGCAAGCGCCCGGTATTTTCGAAAACGGTTTCCAGGAAGTTGCGCCGCCTGCGTGGCTGATGGACGGCGGGCGGGTTCGCCCGCAGGCGCTCCCGCCGGCCGCCGATCCTCGGCTTGTGCGGGATTAAATTTCAGGTTTGCCGCGGCTTCCGCAGGGAAGCGGTACACGTAGCCGCCATTCAACGCCTGGCGATAGCTGGACCCGATGCTCTCGAGAAAATCAAAAGCCGGCTTGTTCTTTTCCGAGCGGTGGAAGTGCACATCCACCCACGTGAGCTTTCGTTCCGCCGCAATTGTCCCGAGCCTTGAAATCATCGCGTGCTCCACGCCGCGGCCCAGCACACGGCAACTGAGCAGGAGGGTGTCGACATCGAGCCCGTCGCCCGCGGTGGAGCAAATCACCACGCCGACCAGGCCGTAGTCGCCGAAGCGATCCTTCACCGTGACCGTCAGGATGTCTGAAGAGCCGGCGAGCTTTTGAAGGTCCATCTCCGAGCGGCGAATCGTCGTGCAGTTGAACTGGTTGGTGCGGTGGGTCAATTGCGAGACCCGCGCGAGTTCGGAGGACTCCATCGGCTGAATGACAATTTCAAGTTTCAGGCTGGCGACGAAGTCAGCGAGGCTCATCGCCTTGGAACGCAACTGTTCGCGTTGCTGGTTCTGGCGGTACATTTCGCTGCGTTTGCGGTCCTCCGCCGTCAGCTTCGCAGTGTCAAAGATCCAGGAATGCTGGAGGAACTCCGGGATTTTCTGCGGGTCCTCGGGCAGTTGCAGCGTAAGCACCTGGGGACAATTTGCTTCGACTTCCGCGCATTCCACAGGGTTGTCATCCACGAACACGATGCTGTCGAGGCCGAGGTTCAACTCCTCGGCGAGCGATTTCAGGTTCTCGGACTTGGGCAGCCAGTTCGTCCGCCAGGCAGCGAAATTGTCATGTCGCAAGGGCATGTCGAGGCGGCGGGCAAAGACTTCCCGCACGTCTTCTTCGTTGTTCTTGCTGCACACAGCCAGAAGCCTTCCGGCTTCCTGCTGCGCCCGCATGAATTCCTGAAGCGCCTTCCGCGGTGCATCGATGCATATGCCGTCCGCGCCATCTTCGCCGCAGACGCCCGACCACAGCGTGTTGTCGCAGTCGAGCACGATGACCTTGGGCTGGCTTCGCTGCAGCGCATGCAGCCGCCGGCAGATCATTGTGCCGAGCGCGGTGAAGAACACGGGCGTGTACGGCACGCGGCCCAGTTCGTCCCCGCTTGCGTCGTAATAGTCATCGACGGGATACATCCGGCGGAGGTCTTCGCCCGTGACCACGTGGATGCCGCTTCCGGCTTCCAGTTCTGACGCAATGAACTTTTCAACGCGCTCTATCATGCTGCGCAGCGCCGGGTCCGCAGCGATGCGCGTGGAGGGCGGGCAGAGCACCGCGAGGAACGGCACCTGCGCGCGGCTCGCTGCAGAACGGACGGCATCGATGAATTCTCCTGCAACCCGTTGCAATGCTGCCGCGTCGTGCGAAGCCTCTTCCTGGATCCAGTCCTCCGATCGCAGCAGCAGGACGTTGAGTCCGCGGAGGTTGCCATTCAGGAGGCTCGCGGGGTCGAGCAGTTCCTGGAAAACCTGGTTGTAGGGCGCAAACGCGGCCCGCAGCGGAAGGTCGAGTTCCGTGGACCAATAGCGCAGCGACTCTTCGATGGGCTCGGCGGTAAATGTCGCGGCAATTGCAAGGGTCAATCCCTTCTCGCGGCTGCGCGCCTCCTTTGCCTGGGCTGTCAACGCCGCGGGGAGGGCAAGGTCCTCGAGCTTTGCCTGGGGCTTCTCGACCAGCGTTTCGAGCGTTTCACGGAACGCCTGCAGGACGAGTTCTACGGTTTGAGGCTTGAACAGGTCTTTCCGGAAATCGCACTTCACGGTCATTCCCTGTTCCGACTCTTCAGCCTCGAATTCCAGGTCAACTGGCGATGCTCCGGGTGCGAGGCGCTCGAATCGTGACTTGAGGCCGCGCGGATCAAACGTGATGCGCGCGAAGTTCTGCAGCAGCAGCGTGACGTTGTAGAGCGGATTCTGGAGTTGCTTCCGCTCGGGATTCATTGCTTCGACAATCTTCTCGAAGGGACAATCCTGATGTGACTGGGCTTCGAGAACCGCCGCTTTGACATGTTGCAACAGCTGCTTGCCGGAATTGTCCTCGCCGAAACGGATTCGCACAGGGAGGAAGTTGATGAAGCAGCCGATCACGTCCTCGATCTCGCGGCGATTCCGCCCGGCCGCCACCGCGCCGATGACGAGATCGTGCTGGCCCGTCCACTTGCGCATCACGAGTGACAAGGCTGTCATCATCAGGATGTAAGGCGTGCAGCCGTCGCGCTGGGCTACTGTTGCCATGCGCTTGACGAGGTCCTGCGAGAGAGCCAGGAAACATGAACCGCAGGCCCTGCTCGGGAATTCCGATTCGGAATGGTCAGCCGGAAGATTGATCGAGGTGGGGGCTCCGGCCAGCCGCGATTTCCAGAATTCCAGTTCGTTTTCCAGCATCGGCCCGCTCATCCACGTGTTGTGCCAATGGGCGTAATCCGCGTATTGCACGGGGAGTTCAGGCAGAACTGCGTCATTGCCAGTCACCCCGGCGTTGTAAAGGGCCTCGAGTTCGGAGAAAAAGATCGCAACCGAGCAGCCGTCCGAGATCGCATGATGCATGACGACCACCAGAATATGGCTTTGCGGCGAAAGGCGAATCAACCGGCAGCGGAGCAGCGGCCCTCGCGCCAGATCGAAGCACTCGTTTGCATCAGCTGTCGCGATCTCGCGGGCACGGGTCTCCGCATCGGCTTCCTGGGTCACGTCGGTCACCGCCAGCGTGACAGGTGCGGGCGGCGCGATCTGTTGTGTAAGGCGGCCATCCACGAACTCCATCGTGGTTCGAAGTGCCTCGTGGCGCGACGCGAGGTCCGTCAACGCGCGTCGCAGGCACTCGACGTCGAGATCGCCTTCCAGCCGGACGAGCGTCGGAACGTTGTAAGTGGCGTTCCCCGGCTCCAGTTGGTCGATGAACCAGAGGCCGGCCTGCATCGGCAGAACCGGCAGCGCGCTGTCGCGCGGAACGGGCTGCAACGGCAGAACGGGGAATTGGTTGCGAGTCCATTGTCCGCACATCATTCCAAGTGCGAGACCTTCCACGGTGGGCGCCTCGAAGACGCTGAACAAAGGCAACTCCAACTTGAATGCTTCACGAGCGCGGGAAAGCATCTGCACGGCGAGCAGCGAGTCGCCGCCGAGCTCGAAGAAGTTATCGCGCAATCCAACGCGTTCCACCCTCAGGACTTCGCGCCAGATGCCAGCCAGTTGCTGCTCCATCGGCGTGCGCGGCTCCATGTGTGACGTGCGATGAGCGGCGTGGTGCCGTTCAGGTTCAAGCAACCTGTGGCCATCAATGCCGCCGCTCGAAGTGCGGGGCAGGGCGTCCATCACCACCAGGGCGGACGGAATCATGAACCCGGGCAATTTCTGTCGAGCAAGCCGTCGCAGTGCCTCGCCGGTTAATGAGCCGCCGGACTTGGCGGTGGCGTATGCCATCAACCGCGCAATGCCGTGGGCGTCGTGATGCAGAATTACAACCGCCTCATTGCAGGCGGGATGTTGTCGCAGCACCGATTCAATCGATTCCAGATCAACCCTGCGGCCCTCGATGGTGACGCGGCGATCGCGCCGTCCTATCAATTCGAGCTGGCCGTCGCCCCGCCATCGCGCGAAGTCGCCTGTGCGATACAGGCGCGCGCCTGGCTGGAACGGATTTTCAATGAAGCGCTCGGTGGTGAGTTCTGCGCGGTTGAGATAACCCCGGCCAACGCCATGGCCGCCGATACAGATTTCACCAGGAACGCCTGTCGGCACCGGCTGCAGGTGCGGGTCGAGCAGGTAAACTTCCGCGCCTGGGATAGGACGGCCGATCGTGGCTGCCTCGTTTGTGTTTCGAAGCGCGGCGGCACAACACATCGTTGCTTCCGTGCAGCCGTAAAGGTCATACACCTTCTGCACCTGGGTTCTGCTCTTGACCGCGTTCACCAGGCTTTCAGGCAGCAGTTCGCCGGAAACTGTGACCACCCGCACCGTGGACGGAACTCCGTTCTCTTGAACGAGATCGCGCAAGGCCGGCGGTGTGGTGTGAATCAACGTCACCTCTGCGGCGGCAGGGAGCGTTCGTAACGCCTGCAGGTCCTCCGCGAGGATCACCTTTCCGCCAGTGCAAAGCGGCACCAGTAATTCAAACAAGGAATCGTTGCAGTCGAATGGACTTGCGGCGAACACGCCCGAAAGTTCCTCGGGCGGGAACGTGGCACGTGCCCAGTTCACCAGCATCGCCACATTGCGATGCTCAAGTGCGATGCCAACAGGTTCGCCATCGCGTCCTTGTGAGTAGAAAACATGGCTTGCATCACCAGCTGTGGCGGATGAGGCGGGATCGGACATATCTGCATTGCCGGGCTGCAGTGACGCGCAATCGACCACAGCGAGCTCTGGCTGGGCAATCGCCAGGGCGTCGCGGGTGGAACGCTCCGTGAGGACCACGCGCATCGCGGTGTCGCGCAGGATGAAAGCATGACGCTCGGCCGGCCAGGCAGGATCAAGGGGAACGCACGCCCCGCCCGCCTTGAGCACCCCAAGCATTGCGGCCAGCGATTCGATCGACCGATGCATGCAGATGCCGACGTGAACGCCAGGCGCCTCGTTGATGGTGCGAAGGTGGTGCGCAATGCGATTCGCCCGTGCGTTGAGCTCCGCATACGTGACGCGCTCTCCGCCTGCAATCACAGCGTCTGCGCTGGGATTCTTCCGCACCTGCTCCGCGAACAAATGTCCGACGGTGGTTGCATCGGCGGTTTGCGTCCGCGGATTCCATTCCGACAACAGCCGGCGCTGTTCTGCTTCCGACAGCAGGTTCAGCCGCGAAAGGCGCTGTTCCGGATTCGTTGCGATGGCGCGCAACAAATTCCCGAAATGCTCCGCCATCCGTGCGATACGATCCGCATCGAACAATGCCGTGCTGTATTCGAACGACGCCCTGAAGCCTTCGGCGTCAGGAGCCACATACAGCCACAGATCTAGTTTGCAGGTGTTGTTATGCGTGCGCGATGGCTCGAACCGCAACCCGCCGCTCTGCGTTCCTGCGAGGGGAGCCGCGTCGTAGGTGAACATCACCTGAACGATCGGCATGTGTCGCGGATCGCGCGGCGGCTTCAGCTCGCGAACGAGCGTCTCGAACGGAACATCGCTGTGTGCAACCGCCGATTCATGCGCCTGCTTCACCCGGTTCAGTATTTCAGTGAAAGTCGGATCCCCGGCGAGGTCGCCGCGGACAGGCACGTTGTTGTTGAAGTTTGCGACCACGCCGCGCAGTTCGGGTGCGCGGCGCGATGTCTGGAATCCAACGACGACATCCGTGGCTCCCGTATAACGTGCGAGCAACGATTCAAACGCTGCGAGCAGAACCGTTGGCGGGGTGCATTGGAATCGCCGGGCGAGTGCGCTGATCTCCTGCGACAATCGTGAATCGATCACGAACGGACAGAAGGCGCCTGCATCGCGCTGATGCCCCGGCCGGGCTCGATCAGCGGGAAGATCGATTCGCGCGGGTGCCCCGGCAAGTTGCTGCTTCCAGAATCCGATGCGCTCTGGAGCGGCCGCCCAGTTGCGGATCAATGCCGTCGTCAGGGCAGAGTAAGTGATGCCCGGCTGCGGCAATGACGCTTCGGTCCCGCTTGAGAATGCCTCATACAGCGCAACCAGTTCGTCCAAGATCAACCGCACGGAATCGCCGTCGCAGGCGAGTTCATGCGTCATCAACAGAAGCAGATGATCGTCCTCATCGAGCTGCCAAAGGAACGGGCGCAGCATTGG
Source organism: Verrucomicrobiia bacterium (assembly GCA_035629175.1). Lineage (NCBI taxonomy): Bacteria > Pseudomonadati > Verrucomicrobiota > Verrucomicrobiia > Verrucomicrobiia bacterium. Next base: position 32,856 of record DASPIL010000100.1, read on the forward strand.
AGTTGCGAGGACGGAAGACTTCGATCCTTCCTCGATCGCCTGCGTCACGGCGCGCGACACGCGTTCTTCGGGCGCAAGCTGACGCAGGTCGGTAATCGGCACGAGGATCGGTTTCGGCTCACAAATGATCTGCACGGGCTGTCCATTGTCTGTGCTGAATATCGTGCGCAGCGCCTCGTGGCGGCGGGAGATTTCCGTGAGGCTTTCTTCAAGTGCCGAAATGTTCAGAGGCCCTTTCAACCGAATGCTCGTGGTGATGTTGTGTGACGTCTGTTCGGGTTCGAACAAGTCGAGGAACCACATCCTCAATTGCGCGGGCGTCAAAGGCAGCACCTTGCCGCGAGACATCGCCGATGCTGGCAGGACGGGCTGGCTGGCGCTGCCGCTGCGGGTGAGATGCGCCGCAAGCGATGCCACTGTCGGCATGTCGAACAAATCCCCGAGAGGCACTTCCACCTGCAGCGTCTCGCGCATCCGGGAAATGACTTGCGTCGCGAGCAGTGAATGTCCGCCGAGATCGAAGAAGTTGTCTTCGATGCCGACGCGCTTCAACCGCAGGACCTCGGCCCAGATGCCCGCAAGGACTTCCTCGAGCGGCGTTCTGGGCGCAGCGTATTCGGAATCCAATTCAGGCCGGTCATCGCCAGGTGCGGGCAGTGCCTTGCGGTCCACCTTTCCGCCTGGGGTCATCGGCAACGCCTCGAGCGGCACGAAGGTCGCGGGCACCATGTACGACGGCAGCCTGTCCTTGAGGAAATGCCGCACGTCGTTCACGTGCAGCGATGCGCCTTCGCGCGGAATGTAATAGGCGACCAGTCTCTTCTTGCCGGGTGCGTCCTCGCGCGCCACGACGACGGCTTCCTTCAAACCGGGATGCGAGCGCAGCGCGGATTCGATTTCGCCCAGTTCAATCCGGTAGCCGCGGATTTTTACCTGCTCGTCCACGCGCCCGACAAATTCCAGTTCGCCATCTTCGCGCATGCGAACGAGGTCGCCCGTGCGATACAGTTTTTCGGAGGGAACATCGGGAAACGGATTGGCGATGAACTTCTGTGCCGTTAGTTCAGGGCGATTGAGATAACCGCGCGCCACACCGGCGCCGCCGATGAAGAGCTCGCCCGTTTCACCTGCGGGAACGCGGTTGAGGCTGGCATTAAGAATGAGAGCGTAGACGTTCTCGAGCGGGCGGCCGATTGGCAGTGTGTCGTCGTTCGGCTGGCCAACATGGAGCGTCGCGCTGACGGTGGTTTCGGTCGGGCCATACGTGTTGATCAGCTTGACCCGATCTCCAGCGCGGGCTTTCCAGCGGCGCCAGGCTTCATCCGAAGCGCGTTCGCCGCCGATCACCACCAGCCGCAGCGATGGCGGCAGCTCGGCGTTGCGCGTGTGCTCGACGAGTTCGTGCCAGTAGGCGGTGGGCAAATTGAGGACGGTGATATTCTCATTCCGGACAAACTCGAAGAATCGTTCCGCGGACGAGAGAACATCGTCGGTGCGCAGCACCAGTGCCCCGCCGTTCAACCAGGTGGGGAAGATTTCCTCGACCGAAATGTCGAAACTGTAGGGGCTGAACTGGACTACGCGATCCTGGGGCGTGAGGCCAAAGACGCGGCCCATTGCGAAGTTGTGGTTCAGCAGCGAACGATGAGTGATCTGAACTCCCTTGGGCTTGCCAGTCGAGCCCGACGTGTAGATCACATACGCAAGGTTGTCCGCCGTTGCATTGGACACAGGATTTGCGGACGGCAACTGTTCCAACTGGCGCAGCTCATCGGGATCGTCGAGGCAGATCACGTTCAGGCCATCACTCGTGAGCCCGGGAACGGAACGGCGCTGGGTGAGCAGCACGCGCGCGCCGGAGTCCTGAAGCATGTAAGCCAGGCGTTCTGCCGGGTACGAGCGGTCGAGCGGCAGATACGCTGCGCCGGCTTTCAGGATTCCCAACAAGGCGACGGGCAGGTCGAGAGAACGTTCAAGGCAGACGGCCACGAGCGTTTCAGTTCCGACACCCAGCAGGCGCAATCGATGGGCGAGTTGATTCGCCCGCGTGTTCAATTCCGCATAGGTGTATTCGCGGTCCTGGAACCGAATGGCGGGGGCAGCAGCATGACGCGCGGCCTGCTCCTCGAAATAGTGAGCGTAGGGCTGCACTTCGGCTGTCTTCGATTGGGACTCCGTTGTGGCGCTGCCATGGCTCGTTGAGCGGGCAGGCGCGGCTTTGAAAGCGTCGGCCAAAGCGGAAGTGAGCGAAGTGGCGAGCGTCCTGACGCAGGGTTCCTCCAGGATTTTTTCGTGCACTCCGGGAACAATGCTGATCTCGACTCCGCCGCGGGCGAGGTCACGCCAGCCGTAATCGCCATCGAAGGAACAAAGCCACGGATGGCCGGGGCTGCGGAACAGGTGAACCTTTCCCGAATATGGCTGGGGATGATAATTGACGAGCGCATGGATGTGCCGCTCCCAGAGCTTGCGCTGCTCGTCGGAGAACGATGAAAGGTCGACCAGCTCGCCGGGGTCAATGGTGGCTTTGTTGCTCGATCCGCAGCCCAGGTACCGGTTCAGGCGGCGCTGGAACATCTCCTTCTTCCATCGCAGAAAATCACGCCGCTGCGCGGGCGACCACTGGGCGCAACAACGCATCCAGTAGAGGAGATTCACGCCGAAGCGGAAGAACCATCGCGGGGACCAGCTCACGTGCGAGTAACTGGAGTTCGCCGGCGCGCAGTTGAACACGGCCAGCGTGCGCACTTCTTCACCTGCGGCATGCAGCTGCCGCGCCATTTCGTAGGCAACGTTGCCGCCAAAGCAATAACCGCCAATGTGATAGGGGCCGTGCGGCTGCATGACGCGCATGTCCGCAACGTATTGCCGGGCCATCTCTTCAATCGTCGCGAACTCCTCGCGGCCATCCAGCCCGCGTGAGCGCAGGCCGAACACCGGCTGGTCGTTGCCCAGGTACCGCGAAAGATTGACGTAACCCCAGAACATCCCGCCGCCCGCGCCGTGGACAAAGAAGAGCGGGGGCTTGGTGCCCTTGGGCTGGATCTCCACGATCGACGTCCCCGAAATCGCGCTGTCTTCGTGGATTTCCTTGCGCAGAATTGCCGCGAGCTGCTCGATTGTCTGAGCCTGGAAAATGGTGGCGAGCTTCAGCTTGCGGCCAAACTGCTTCTCGATCTGAGCAATCACGCGAACGGCCAGCAGTGAATGCCCGCCGAGTTCGAAGAATTTGTCTTCGATGCCGATGGGCGAAATTCCCAGCACGTGCTCCCAGATTTTCGTCAGCTCGACTTCCACGGCATCCTGCGGCGTCGCGTATCGCTTTTCCAGTTCGGGTCTCGCGCGATCCGGTTCAGGAAGCGCGCGGCGATCCACCTTGCCATTTGCCGTGAGCGGCAAGGACTCGAGCCGCACGAACGCCGAAGGAACCATGTAGTCGGGCAGTTTCTGCTTGAGGAATTGCCGCAGCTCAGGGATGCCGGGCCCTCGGCGCCCGCTGGGCACAAAGTAAGCGGCCAGCTTTTTGTCGTCGTTTCGATTGCCGAACACGGTCACCACGCATTCGCGAATCGAAGGATGCTGCGACAGCACGCTTTCAATTTCGCCGAGCTCCACCCGGAAGCCGCGCAGTTTGACCTGGTGGTCCGCCCGGCCAATGAATTCCAGCGTTCCGTCGGCCAGCCAGCGAACAATGTCCCCCGTGCGATACAGGCGGTCGCTTCCCGATTGGTTCGAGAAGGGATTGCGAACAAACTTTCGATCTGTCAGCTCCGGCTGTTTCCAGTATCCGCGCGCCAGGCCGTCCCCGCCGACGTACAGCTCGCCAGGAACGCCAGCCGGGACAGGATTCAGGTGCGCGTCGAGAACGTAGCACTGGCTGTTTGCCACCGGACGGCCGATCGGAATTGTGACGGCGTTTTCAGGCAGTTCTTGCACTTCGTGCCAGGTCGAGAAAGTGGTGTTCT
>DASPIL010000101.1 GCA_035629175.1 Verrucomicrobiia bacterium
CGGGCTTATATATTTAGCAAACGCAGGAAACCTGGCGGTAGGTGAGCCGTTTGTTTTCGATCAACTGGCCAAACCCTTTCAGGCGGGTGCCATCGGTTTGATGGCGGGTGTTCCAGCGGAAAGCGAATTCATTGGCGTATCGAGCTAAGTGCTCGCGGGAAATATGATGCCAGGCTCCAATAATGGCTCTTTTAAGCAGCGAAAAGAAAGATTCGGCGGTGTTGGTGGAAGCCTTTGAACCGTCCTGATTGTTTCGCTGATACTCTTGCCGAGAGTGATTCACAGTCTGGTGCTCCTTCCATTGCTTCAACGGGTTCTTGTAACCGGGGTGCTCGTCTGTATTCACCACCGCTTCCTTGCTGACGCACTCAGAAAGCGCTGCCCCAAGGTTCTTCTGCGTTACCGAAGCAATCACCTTCACCCGTGCGAGGCCATCGCGCTGTACCAGTGCGACTACGGGCGTTTTCGGTTTGGCTCTGGGTCCCACAAACGTCTCATCCACTTCCACCGTCCCGGTGAGCTTCGGCTCCGTCGCAGGGTCGGCTGTCATGGCATGCCGGATCCGGTGACACATAAACCAGGCCGTCTTGTAGGTAACCCCAATCATTCGGTGAACCTGATTAGCGCTGATCGATTTCTTCGACGAGCACAGGAGCGATAGTGCCATTACCCATTTCGACATCGGGACATGAGAACGCTCCAGAATCGTTCCAACAGTCACAGTAAATTGTTTCCGGCAGGCCCCGCAGAAATAAACGCCCTTGCGAACCCCTTTGCGGCTCGTGCTTTGTGCCTCCAATTTGGAAATTCGTTTGTCGCCGGCGTTCTTGCAGCGGGGACACACTGGACCGTTTGGCCAGCGCCAAGCTTCCAGAAGATCTCGAGCTTTGGTTTCATCGCCGAGCGCCTGAAATGAATCCGCCAGTACGCATGCTTCAGCCTTATTCTTTGAGGTTTCCATGCCACCGAGCCTATGCAGCACCCTCGGACATCCGCGGTCCAAGCGTTTGCTAAATATATAAGCCCGAGCGAAGCTCACTCCCGTGTAGCGGTGACTTTCGTGATGAAGAACGGGCCGAGCGGGGTTGAGCACAAATGTCCAAGAAAAAGCACAATTTTCCACATCCCTCCAGCGCCGCTCGAAGTCATTATACGAAGCGTCAATCAGGATGAACCTCAGGCGCCACGTGCGCCATTCGCCCGGGTGCGGCAGGAGCGGAGATGCTCACCCCGGCGGCAGGTAAGTCCGTAAACCAGATCCGAACATCGTGGAACAACTGCCCAGGCGGACCAATCTGGCATCGGAGACTGCGGCGACGCTGAAAGAGTGGATCAACAACGGCGTGCTGCGGGACGTCCTTCCCGGTGAGTTGCAACTCAAGGCGCGATTGTGCGTGGGTCGCGACACGTTGAGGCTCGGGTTAAAGCTGCTCGCCGACGAAGGCTGGATTTCGCCAGCAGTGAAAGGCCAGCAGCGCCGGATTCATATTCCCTGCAACTCAACTCCCCCTCCCAATCGAACTGCCCCGCTGCTTCCGGTCACGTTTCTCTCGCCGCACCCCGTTGAAGCCAGGGTAACGCTGCTGGAACTGGAAGAGACTCAGGTGCGCCTCGCTGAACAGGGACGGAATCTCCGGTTCGTTGCGCCCGATATCTTTCACCTGAACAATCCGGACAGCCGCCTCGAACGGCTGGTGCGCGAGAATCCGTCGGCCGCCTGGATTTTATACGCGGCCTCGGAACCCATGCAGCGGTGGTTCGAGAAAAGGAAGATCCCGACGTTGATCTACGGTTCTCCGTTTCCGGACGTAACTCTTCCGTTCGTGGTCAGCGATTGGGAAGCAGCCGCATTCCATGCAGGTATTCAGCTGGTGCGGCAGGGGCACAGAATCATCGGAGCCATGGAATACCGCGAACGTTTCCCCGGCGTGCTGGCGCAGGAACGCGGACTCCAGCGTGCGCTCGATACAGTTTCGGAACGCGGGCGATTGCTGCGATTCGCGGACGATCGAACTCCGGAATCCGTCGCGCGTGCGCTTGATTCGGCCTTCAACCTTTCCACCCGGCCGACTGCCCTGGTTTTGACCTATGCGTCCCAGCTCCTGACCTGTTACTCATGGTTTGTCGCGAAAGGCATTCGCGTGCCGGGCGATCTCTCGGTGATATCGCTGGTGAACGACAGCTGGCTGAACGAGTTGTACCCGTCCGTTTGTTATTATCGGCCTGATACGAAGCACATGGCGCGCAGCATTGCACAGCGCGTTCTTGAACTCGTCGACACCGGCCGCACGACGCGGAAATCGATTCGCATCCCACTCGACTATGTTCCAGGGGCGAGCATCGGCCCCGCTGCGCAAAGCGCGGCGGTCCTGGCGGAACAGTTGTCCAACACACGTTAGTTATATTGGCGGCTTAATGGCCGCGCGGATTTTTAATGAAGGGCGCTGCCTGTCTTGAATCCCGACAGGTGGATTGCTCTTAAAATTTTGAAGTTTTAACATAAGGTCACCGCATCACACGAACCCGACGCTTGGAACAGCCCGATCCATTCAGTTCCTGGTTGCCCCCGTCTTCTCCCCGTGAGCATCAGGATGCTCGCGACGCGACGCCTGACGGGGCGTTGCACCTGCCGAAGCGCGTCAGCCTGGTCGATCAGACCGCCGCCACATTGAAGGCCTGGATTACTTCGGGCATGCTGCTGGAGGTCATCCCGGGTGAGTTGCAGTTGAAACGCCGGCTCGGCGTCGGACGCGATACGCTGCGGCTGGCATTGGCGATCCTGGCGCGGGAAGGCTGGGTAACGAATCCGGAGAAGGGTTGTCAGCGGCGTGTGCGCAGCGTGCCCGAACGCAAGCGTTCCGCGGCTGTCATGCAGCAGCTCCCCGTCACATTTCTGTCGCCGAACGCGATCGAGACGCGCGTCACACTGCTGGAAATGCAGGACACGCAAACCCAGCTTGCGGCGCACGGGCGGCACCTGCGGTTTGTATCGCCCGCGGCATTGTTCCAGGCCCGGAACCCTGAACGGCAGCTCGAACAACTGGTCATCAGCAACCCATCGGCCGCCTGGGTTTTGTTCATCACGAACGAAGCCATTCAACGATGGTTTGAAAAGCGTGGGATTCCGGCATTCCTTTACGAGCTGCCGTATCCTGGCGTGAACCTTCCGTATGTGGCGCCAGATTGGGAAGGCGCAGCGTTTCACGCGGCGCTGCATCTGGCCCGCAACGGACATCGGCTGATCGGGCTTCTGGAATTCCAGGAACGGCGCCCTGGAATCATCGCGGATGAACGCGGATTGGAACGCGGGCTCGCAGCGGCGGGTTTCGGTGGACGCATGATTCCATTCAAGGATGACCGCACGCCGGCGTCGGTGGGACGTTCCCTCGAAATCGCGTTTTCTTTGCGAGAGCGGCCGACGGCATTGGTCGTGAGCCGGGCATCACAGTTGTTGACTTGCTATTCATGGCTGGCGGCACGAGGTATTCGTGTGCCTGCTGACGTTTCCCTGATCTGCCTGGCGAACGACAGCTGGTTCACACATCTGTATCCGTCCATTACGCATTACGAGCCGGACTCGAAACTCATGTCGCGCAGCATTGCCGAGCGTGTGCTTGACCTGGTCTCGACGGGCCAATCGCAACGTAAATCGATGAAGATTCAATTGAACTTTTGTCCCGGCGGAACCGTTGGAACCGCGCCTGAAACCGGCGCGTTGCTTCGCTCTGAATCATGAAACGAAAAACATCCATTCAGGTGCCGCCAGTCTCAGTTGGAATGCACCATTCCGCCGCCTGTCTTGTTTGCCGACAGGTGGATTCAACTTCCATCGTGCCGCATTCAGCGTGAAATACATGTCGTCTCCTCATCATCAGCATTATTGCACGTGCGGGCATGGGGAGTTTCCAAACAAACGCGTGACAGATGAACCGGCAGGATCAAGTCGCTGCGATAAAAAATCAGAGGCTTTGTCAAACGCGCCTCAAGTCCCACACAAACCGAATCGAGCAGAAACCTAGAGGAACCCACGTGAAGCCGAAATATTTTCATAACGTGACACACACGCGCAGGTCGTCCCCGCGCAACCCCGGCCGCGCTGCGGCGGGATCGGGATTTACATTGATCGAACTGCTTGTGGTGATTGCCATCATCGCGATCCTTGCAGCGATGCTGTTGCCGGCGCTTGCCAAGGCGAAGGCCAAGGCGCAGCAGATCAGTTGCATGAACAACAGCAAGCAACTGATCCTGGCGACACTCATGTATGCCGGAGACTTCGGCGACAAGTTCGTGCCGAATGAGGATGATGACGCTGCAGCGGCGCCGAAGGGGCACGGCTGGGTTTATGGCGACGCCGGTGTCGGCGGCACGGCGGAATTCAATCCCGAGGTGATCAAGGATCCGGAACGCGCATTGTTGTCACCGTTCCTCGGCAAGAGCCTGCGCGTTTACAAGTGTCCCGCTGACCAGCGCACGGGTCCCTACAATTCCTTCCCGTATCCCTCAACGGTGCCGGCCGGAACAACGGTTGAGGCCTCCCGCACGATCTCCATGAACCAGGCGGTGGGAACCAGCTGTCCTGGCGCGGCAGGGGGCGCGGGCCACAGCGGCGTGCCGTCCGTTGCAGTCAGGGCTCCCCATCTCGGAAATCCTCCGACGATCAACCAGAGCTACAAGCGCTTTGCCAAGACGACCTCGTTTGGCCGCATCGGCGCCGCACAAATCTGGGTCTTCATTGATGAGGACGCCAAGAACCTGAACGACGGCGCATTCGCCTTCAAAATGAACCCGCTTTCCTGGGTCGACCTTCCCGGGACCTACCACAACAACGGCGGCGGCTTTGCCTTCGCTGATGGGCACGCTGAAATCAAGAAATGGAAGGCAACGATTCGAACGGGCGCCTCAAGCAACATTGACGCCCAATGGATGCACGATCGGACGAGCTACGCAAACTAAGGGAGTCGAACTTCGGCACCTTGAGAAAATCCTGTCCGAGCGGCAGGGGTTTCCGGCCGATATGGTTTCCCCAACCTTTAGAACCAAAAACCGCAATCAACCTCACCTCAAAAATATGAAGAGAACCCTGGTCCAAGTTGGTTTGATTCTGCTGACCGCCAGTATGGCGAGGGCAGACTTCGATCCCGTACCATTGACTCCGGGCAGTTTCACCGCCGACGTGGTGGTGGAAAAAACCGCGCCTCAACCTTTCCGCGATTATACAACCGCGAGCCAGGATGGCGGCACGAACAACGATTCCAATGTCTGGTTTGAACGCGGATACGACCCCACGCGGCCAGGAGTCGGTCTGCCTCCAGCCGGATCTACATTCACCGCGCAGGCGGATGCAAATCGCACCTTTCGAATGGCGGCCAGTTACGCAACGAACAATGCGGTCCTGTTGACCACGAATGGCCATCCCACTGCGACCGTGACATTCACCGCACCCGCTGCGGCGAGCGTCCTGTCGGTGCTGAATACCATCAGCGGCGGCAACACCGACGTCAGCTACACCGTTCATTACCAGGGCGGCGCGACCCAGGCCGGAACAATCTCGTTCTACGATTGGTTCGACAACACGGCCGCCACGATTGCACTCATGCCGGGCGGCCGGGTGAACGTGGGGAACGGACAGATGAACCAGGGCAGCAATGCCAAGATCTTCTATTCCGATATCTTCCTGAGCGACACCACGACGCCAGTAACGCATGTCGTCTTCACGACCACGTCAGGCAATCGCATTGTGCTTCTGGGTGTCAGCCGATCCACGGACGGTTCGACATTCACGCCAGCGACTGTGAGCGGATTTAACCGCGACATGGTCGTTGAGGCAACTGCCCCGGTCGTGGGAAGCCTTCTGGGACACAACAACGTGATCATGGATAGCGGCGCGACCAATTTGACCGGCAACACGTGGTACGAAATGGGTTTCCACCGCGGCGCTCCGCTCACCGGTTTGCCCCTGGCCGGAACAAACATTTCAGGCGGCAATCCTCTGATGACCTTCACGATGCCCGCCAATTACGCTGCGAGCAACGTGCTGTATCTCGGGAATTATGACGGCTACAAGAGCGGCACGCTGACCCTCAACAGTCCGGCGCCTTACACCTCCCTTTCATTCCTGAACGCGGCTGGAAACGGACCCGCAGGAATATCAGCGACCATCTATTACGCCGATTCGACCTCCGAAACGATCGTCTTTTCATCCCGCGACTGGTTCAATCAAGCCGGCGCGTTTTATACGACGGCGGGCCGGTTCCATGTAGGCAACCTCGGCCTCAATGACGTCAACTCTTCAAATCCCGACTTGCACACCAACATTGTCCAGCTCGCGAACACCGAGAGCCCGGTGACGCATATCGACTTCCTTTGGGGAGACGGCGGCCGCTCCATGATCTTCGCTGTGGCTGGCCAGAGCAACCCGGGCGGTGTCTTCTCCCCTGTAACCGTCAGCGGTTTCAATGCGGACGGCGTCGTGGAAAGGTCGGCGAATCGTTTCACCTCCCCCTACTACGCTTCAACGACCGCGACCATGGACGGCGGCACGAACTTCAGCCAGTCCGTCAACAATCTGAACACCTGGTATGAAGCGGGATATTATCGCGGCCGCCCGGATACCGGTTTGCCGCCTGCCGGCTCGCTGATCACCAGCCTCGCGCTGCCTGATCATCATTACAGGATGCCTCCGAGCTATACGGCGAATAACGCCGTCTTTGTGGATGCAACAATCACTAACGCCAATCTCACCCTCGCTACACCCGCCACTTACTCGGCCCTTTCGTTCCTGAGCACATGCGCCAACGGACGCGTGACGAATCAGGTGGTGATGCAATACATGGATGGCACGTCGGAAACGAACACGTTCGTGTCGCAGGATTGGTTCGGGCAAACGCCTTACGCCTTCACATCGCGCGGCCGGGTGGACGTGCAGAGGCAAACGCTCGACAACGTTGGCAGCGACAATCCACGCCTTTACGAAGCGCAATTCGCACTCGCCAACACTTCCAGCCCCGTGACCAATATCGTCCTCAGGTTCCTGGGTTCCCAAAACGCCAATGGGCGCATGTTCGTCTTCGCTGTGAGCGGAACGGCCGGCGCGGTGCCTCCGATCATCTTGTCCGTTTCGGCGACTCCCACAGGCAAGGTCTTCGAAGGTTCCGTGGTGACTTTCAATGCCGTCATCACGGGCGGCACGACGCCGATCTCATATCAGTGGCAGAAGGGAACCAACAACGTCTTCGTTGACGTCGTGAACGGCGGGAATGTCTCGGGTGCCACGACGACGAACCTCGTGATCACCCCGACGCTGAGCGACGCAGCCGACTACCGCCTTGTTGCGTTCAATTCTGCCGGCACGGTCAACAGCGCAACGGTCACCATGCCGACGCTCCTCTCGACGTTGTCGGACGTCACCGCCCCGGGTGATAACATCCAGATCTACGCCGGCTCGACGCCGTTCAGTGGCGAAACCGTGCCGCGCGCGATTGACAACGACACGGCAAAATACCTGAGCGTCGATCCCGATGATCAGGCGCCCTTTGACCCGGTGGGTTTCGTTGTTCAGCCTTCGATGGGCAACACCATCGTGTCCGCTCTGCGCTTCTACACAGCAAACGACGCTGAAGGACGCGACCCGTCGAGCTTCACGCTCGAAGGATCGCTCGACGGCGCCAACTTCAACCCCATCACTTCGGGAGCACTGGCGCTTCCAGCTGGCCGCAATGCCGGCGGTTCCCCGGTGAACCCTCTGACGCAAAACATCCAGGAAGTGCGGTTCGCCAATGCAGCAGGTTATTCGTATTACCGCCTGACGCTGAACACCACCAAGGAAAACGGCACGCTGATGCAGATCGGTGAAGTTGAATTCCTCGGAGTTGTGAACCCGAACTCGCCTCCGAACTTCGTCGTCTCTCCGACCAACACCATGGGCAATGAAGGCGCCAGCGCGACCTTCTATTCCACCGCTGTTGGACCCGGCCCGATCACCTATCAATGGTACAACGTCACTGCAGGGGAACCTGGAGTCGCGATCGGTGGTCAGACGGGCCAGAACCTCACCCTCAACGGATTGACCTTGGCGCAGAACGGAACCATGTATCGCGTGGTTGCAACCAATCCGTACGGCTCCACCACCAATCCGGCGACGATTCTTCCCGCAGCTCAGCTGACGGTCTCCAGCGGCGGCATCTCCTATGTTGAAGATCTCCCCGCCGAAATCCTGTTCTACGTTGGACGAACCGTTTCGCTGCACACGGTAGTCAGCGGAACTGCTCCTTCCTACCAGTGGCAAAAGGACGGAGTTAACCTCGTCAACAACGCGCGCTTTAGCGGCGTGAACAGCAACATCCTGACAATCGCGAACATCCAGTTTGGCGACCAGGGCGTCTACAGGCTTCTGAGCTCCAACGAGGTCAGCGGCGTTGCGTCATCTGTGGAATCGACGGTCTCGGTGGCCGCGGTTGCCGAGTTCAACGACGACGGCCTGGGCTGGACCGTGAACAACGGTGGACTCGTCTCGGGAGACGTGTTCTTCGTGACATCCGCGGGCAATCAGCGGACGAGCGGCTTCTTCAACACGCCGCTCTACATCGGCGGCTTCGAAGCGTCCTTCCTCTATCAGGACGTTGAGACTGCAAATATACGTGCCGACGGCATCGCCTTCGTGCTGCACAACGCGACTGAGGGCGCTTCGGCTCTCGGCGGCGGTGGCGGCGGGGTCGGCTACTCTGGCATCAATCCGAGTGCGGCAATTCTGTTCAACATCTACACGAACGGCGGCGCGCCCTCGGGTTTTGCATTCACCAGCAATGGCATCACTGGCGGAACCAACTTCACAACCACGGGAGCAGTCAACATCGACAGTGGCGATCCGATTCAGATCAACATCCGCTACACCGATGGAACGCTCAGCCTGAGCTTCAGCAACCAGGTAACCGCCGCGACATTCAGGACGAACCTGTTCGTTGGCGATCTGTCGGTTCCTGCGGGCGGGTCCACCGCATATGTGGGCATCACGGGCGCCTCAGGCGGTTTCCCATCGCAGCAGCGCGTCAGCAACTTCCGTTACGTCCCGCTGCCGACGGCAGACATCGATCGGTCGGGATCGTCGCTGGTCCTGACCTGGCCGGCCTCAGTCGGCGGCTACGCTGTGCAATCCAGGACAAACCTCGCGACTGGCGCGTGGGCTCCGGTGAACACCGCGATCACACAATCGAACAACCTGAACCGAGCCACTGTCACGCCCGCGGCATCGGCCGAGTTCTTCCGGCTGGCTCTGCCGGTGGAATAAACTGAACGTCCGTGCGGATCCGCTGGAACACTGTGGACGCACAACAATGAACACGGGCCGGGGAGTCAACGCTCCCCGGCCCTTTTTTTCCCGCGCCAGTGCCTGAACTCAATGCAATCATGACCATGCTCAACAGCAACCATTCCGGCTGCGAGACAGCCTGCCGAAACATTTCCACGCGCCAGCATTCTGCTTCGACGCACACATGCCGGGCTGCAGCCCTAGAAACCGCGTTTGCTGTTGCGGCGTTTGCGCTGTCGCTTCCGCTAACGACGTTTGCCGCCGGCCGAACCGCGGTCGCACACAGCGCGGAGGGCGAGCCGAATTTCCTCCTGGGCACGGTAGCCGCTCCCTCGAAAACAGATTCTGCGACGGCAGCCACGATCTCGCTCGTGAGCGGCCGCAGCGATGGGAACGGTGCCGGGATTGCGGCGTTGAACGATGGCATGCTGCCCACCGAAGCCGACGAGCCATCGCGCAATTTCTTTTTCGCGCCGGAAACAGATGGCGGACGCATCCTGGTTGATCTCCGCTCCGTCACGGAGATCAAGGCAATCAACACGTATTCATGGCACCCGACAGACCGCGGCCCGCAGGTGTATCAACTATTCGCCAGTGATGGCGCTGCGCCCGGATTCACGCCAGGGCCCGAACGCGGATCAAATCTCACAAACAGCGGCTGGAAATTGATTGCCGATGTCGACACGCGGATCAGCGGCGGCGGACAGCATTGCGTCTCAACGGCAGCCGCCGAAGGCATCCTCGGCAGTTATCGCTATATTCTCTTTGACATTTCGCGAACCGAAAGCGGCGCGCCGTTCGACAATACGTTCTACAGCGAAATCGATGTGATCGGCGCGAATGATGCCGCCAGCACCAACACTCCGGAAAGTCTGATCGCGTTGAAATCGGCCGATGGCTATTGCGATATCAGCATCGATGTTTCGGAAGCCTCCGATCTGCGCGAGTGGGCGGAACGGAGACTCGCGCCGGTGCTGGCCGAGTGGTTCCCGAAAATTGTGGCATTGCTGCCGAGCGAAGGTTATGAAGCACCCAGGCGGTTCAGCGTCACGTTCAAGCCAATGGACGGCGTGGCGTTTGCGTCGGGAAATCGTATCACGGCCAACTCCGAATGGATCCGTCGCGAGCTCGATGGCGAGGCGATTGGTGCGCTCGTGCATGAAGTGGTCCATGTGGTACAGCATCCGTCCCGCGGCAGGCGTGCCACAGGCGGGCGACGCTCTCCCGGCTGGCTGGTCGAAGGCGTGCCGGATTACATCCGCTTCTTCCTGTTTGAGCCCCACACGCACGGCGCGGACCTTCTCTGGATTAAGGCGCGGCCCAACATGAACTTGAATCACGACGCGCGGTATCGCGTCACTGCCAACTTCCTGAATTACGTTGTTGAAAACTACGATCCGGAAAAGTCGCTGATTGCGCGCATCAACGCCGCCTGCCGCGAGGGCCGTTACGAAGACGAGCTCTGGCAGGAGTTCACGGGAAAACCGCTTTCCGAACTCAACGATGAATGGAAGGCAGCTGTTCGCGAGCGGATCGAGGCAGCAAACCGCCCGAACGTGCTCACCGAATCGGAGATTTCCCAGGGATGGCAGCTGCTTTTCACAGGAACGAATCTCTCGGGCTGGCATACGTTCAAACGCGAAGATGTGCGGCCGGGATGGCAGGTGAAGGACGGCGCGCTGGTGTGTGTGGATCCAAAGAACGCTGGCGACCTCGTGACCCGAGAAAAGTTCGAAGCCTTCGAACTCGAACTCGAATACAACATTTCGCCGGCGGGGAACAGCGGCATCCTGTTTCATGTCACCGACGAAGGCGGCGCCGTGTGGGCGACGGGTCCCGAGTTTCAATTGGAGGATAACGCCAAGGCTGCCGATCCCCAGCGTTGCGGCTGGCTCTACGCGCTGTATCGGCCGCAAAACGATCCACGCAACGGCAAACCGATTGATGCCACGCTGCCCGCCGGAAAATGGAACCATGTGCGCCTCGTGATCACGCCAGAAAACTGCGAACACTGGATTAATGGCGTCAAATATTTCGATTACGTGCTGGATGGCGATGACTTCCGCAAGCGTGTCGCCGCGAGCAAATTCTCGCGCATGCCATTGTTTGCCAAGGCTCGCAGCGGATACATCGCGCTACAGGGAGATCATGGCGAGGTCTCGTTCCGCAGCATTAAAATCCGCCGCGTCGACAAGCAATTCCAGACCAGCGCTGCCGAATGAAGTTTCCACGATTGCGCTCCGCCGCCCTGCTGCTCGCGTCGGCCGCGACCGCCTGTGCGGCAGACATGACTCCGATCCCGGTCACTGGATTCAACATTGATGTGGTGGTTGAAAACACCGCAGGAGCGCCGCCCTATGCTGTCGCCGAAACCTTCAACCCGGGGGAGAATCTGGCGTTTTACCAGGCTGGGTTGCCTGGAAAGACGCAGGGACTGCCTGCATCCGGCAGCTTTGTGAGCGCGGTGGGCGATGGAACCACGTTCCAGTTCGCACCCTACACCCAGAACAATGCGCTCGTATTAAGCGGAAACACAGGATTGTCGTCAGGCGCACTCACGCTGGTCACGCCAAAGATCTATCAGCGCATCGCGATCATCGCGAACTCCGGTGGCGGAGGAGGCCAGCCGGCGTTGACGCTGCACTTCTCGGATGGGACGACCCACACGACGACCTACAACGCGCCCGACTGGTTTGGAAACAGCGGTTACGCACTGCAGGCCGTCGAGCGCATTCATCTTCTCAACGGCAGCACTTCCGGGGGGTCAAGCAACCCGCGCTTCTACCAGACAACCCTTTCGCTTGCCGCTCTGCTCGGACCGACAAACAAGCCGCTGACCCGCCTCACCTTTCACAAGGCTCCATCTGCGGGATCCACGGGAATCTACGCCATCAGCGGTGAACCCGCCCCACCCTCTCCGGCGGCAATCGTTGCGGATCCTGTTGATGCCATCGTGCCTGAATTGGAAAGCGTTACGTTCAATGCCGTCACGGCAGGAAATCCGCAACCCGCGTTTCAATGGTTGCGAAACGATCTCCGAATTCCGGGAGCCACCAACCCCGCGTACACCATCAGCCGGGTTTCTCTGACCAACCACTCGGCCCTTTTCCGTCTCGTCGTTTCGAACCGCATCAATGCGATTTCCCACGTGGCGACGAGCGCACCCGCGCAGCTCAGCGTCATTGCCGACACCACCAAACCGCTGCTCTTATCGGCGGACACACGCGGGCTTTCGCAAGTGCTGGTGCGATTCTCCGAACGCATCAGCGCGGCATCCGCGACGCAGCTTGCCCATTATTCGATCATGGGAACCAATGCCGCCGTGATCCTGCAAGGTGCAACGCTGGATGCTTCCCAGAGCAACGTGATCCTGGCGGTGAGCGGTTTGATCGACCGCGCGCATTACATAGTTGCTGTCAACAATGTCGCGGATCAATCAGCAGCGGGAAATCTCATCGTGCCCAACTCGCAGGCTGCTTTTATTGCAACCGCCTACTCAAGCATCCAGGTCGGCACTGGATTCGCGGAAGGTTTTCAAACCGCCGCGGGCAATGGATGGGATATTTCGGGCGCAGGCAAGGACGCCGGTGGAACAAACGATCAACTGCAGTTCAGTCATGTCCAGCGCACCGGAAACTTTGACGTCATGGTTCGAGTCGATTCCATGAACGCCCCTGACGCGTGGAGTGAAGCCGCCCTGCTCGCGCGACAGGACCTGGCACCCGGATCGCCGTTCGCCGGGACCATCGCAACGCCGACCCTCAGTGGTTGTTACTTTCAATCGCGGCTCGCCGCAGATGCAATGGCCACAGTTTCCGGTTCGGCGCCCGCAAATCATCCAAACACCTGGCTCAGGTTGAAGCGGGAAGGGAATGTGTTCACCGGCTACTCGGGCTTTGACGGACGGACGTGGACGCAGTTGGGCGCAAGCACGATCGCAATGCCGGCAACGGTTTACCTCGGGTTTGCCGTATCAAGTCATCACCCGCTCGAGTTCGCGACCGTGGCCTTTCGCGATTTCACAAATGCGATCGATTCAGGCGCCAGCCCGCCACTTCCAATCGAGCCGATCGGCCAGGCAAGCCATCGCACGAGCCTGGTGATTTCCGAGATCATGTATCATCCCACCAACACACAGTTGGAGTTTATTGAACTATTCAATTCACGCGGGGAACCCGAGGACCTTGGGGGCTTCCGATTGTCCGGCGACATCGAGTTCACCTTTCCTGCCGGAACGATGATTCCGGGAGGAGGTTTCGTCGTCATCGCACGATCACCGATGGCTATTGCCGCTGCGTACCAGCTCGAGGGAGTTCTTGGGCCGTTCGCAAACAGCCTGCCCAACAGCAGCGGCGTCGTGCAGTTGCTCAATCGAGTTGGCGCCGTGATGTTGGAAGTCGAATACAGCGATGATCCGCCGTGGCCCGCGGCCGCGGATGGCGCGGGGCATTCACTGGTGCTCGCGCGGGCTTCCTTCGGACAGAACGATCGGCGTGCCTGGGCCGCGAGCGACATGGCGGGCGGCTCTCCAAAACGCGCTGATTCGTTCACTCCGAGTCCATTGCGCAATATCTTCATCAATGAGTTTCTCGCGCACACGGATCCGCCCAACCTTGATTACATTGAGCTCTACAATCACAGCGCGCAGAGCGTTGATGTTTCCGGGTGCATCCTGAGCGATGACCCAGACGTTGCGAAGTTCATCATTCCACCCGGAACAAGCATTCCGCCGCAAGGGTTCGTCAGCTTCAACGAAAACGTACTCGGCTTTGCGCTCAGCGCCGACGGCGAAACGCTTTATCTGAGAAATCCAAACGGCGAGTTTGTCATCGATGCCGTGCGCTTCGACGGCCAGGAGAACGGCGTGGCCAGCGGACGATCCCCCGATGGCAGCAGCTCTATTTATCGCCTTGCTGGGAAGACACCCGGAACCAACAACGCTGCAATTTTGCGCAGCAGCGTGGTCATTCACGAAATCATGTATCACCCCGTCAGCGAGGACGATGACGAGCAGTTCCTCGAACTCTTCAATCGCACGGGTGCCGCCGTGAACCTTGGCGGCTGGACGCTCAGCGACGGCATCACCTTTACGTTCTCAAGCAACACCGTCATTGCGCCGCACGGATATGTTGTTGTCGCCCGCAATACCGAACGCCTGATTGCGGCACATCCCGCGCTGGATCCAGGAAAAATCGCGGGCACCTTCAGCGGCCGCCTGGCTGGAAGCGGTGAACGGGTCATTCTCAGCATGCCTGATGCGCTGCACAACGCGGACGGCACCGTCACACAGTTTCAAATACCCGTTGATGAGGTCGATTATGGAACGGGTGGAGAATGGCCGGAATGGGCGGATGGTGGCGGAAGCAGCCTGGAATTGATCGATCCCGATGCGAACGGCCGGCTCGCATCCAATTGGGCGGATAGCGACGAAACATCGAAAGCTCCGTGGAAAACGATTTCTGTGACGGGAACGCTGGACCACGGGAATGTCACAGCGGACCAGCTTCAGATCCTGTTGATGGGCGCGGGCGAATGCCTCGTCGATAACGTGCAGGTGCAGGTCAATGGTGTGAATCGCGTTTCCAACGGCGGCTTTGAATCCGGCGCCACTGGGTGGGTTGCGGAAGGGACGCACTCAGAATCCGGCCCAGAAAGCGGGGAGGGGTTCGGCGGCATCAAGTCGTATCGAATCCGCGCCAATGGACGCGGCGACAACCAGGTCAACCGCATTCGCACCGCGCTTACTGCTCCCGCATTTGGAGGCACCTCCAACGTGACGATCACTGCCGCCGTGCGGTGGCTCAGGGGCAGTCCTGAGATCCTCCTGCGCTTGCGCGGAAACTGGCTCGAATGCGCAGGCGAAATGACGCTCCCCGTCAACGCGGGATCGCCAGGCACCAGCAACAGCCGCACTGTCCCCAACGCAGCCCCTGCCCTTGCGGATGTCCAACATTCACCCGTTCTGCCGCAGGCCAATGAAGCGATTTCAGTCACCGCCAGGGTTAACGATCCGGACGGAGTGAACGCCGTGACGCTGCGTTACCGAATCGATCCTGCGATGAACCTCGCGCAAGTGGCAATGAACGACGACGGCACGCACGGTGACGCGGTGGCGAAGGATGGCATCTTCACTGCATTGATCCCCGGCCAGAGCAGCGGGACCACAATCGCGTTCCATGTCCAGGCAACCGACCGTCATTCGCCTGCAGCGACTGGAACATTCCCGCCCGTTTTTCCGGCTCGCGAATGTCTGGTGCGCGTTGGCGAATCGCAGCCAGCGGGCAGTTATCCCGTTTACCGGGTATGGATGACGGAGGCGACGCACAACACCTGGGCAGCGCGCCACGAACTGGACAACACGCCGCTGAACATCACGTTTGTTCTGGGCGATCGCCGCGCACTCTATCTCGCGAAGGGTCGATACGCTGGCAGTCCCTACATCGCTCCAGGTTATTCCAGTCCCACGAATGGCAGCTGCGGATATGCCATTGAATTCGCAAAGGATGAACCATTCCTGGGCGACACCGACCTCACGCTCGACTGGCCCGGCGGCCATGGCAATGAAACCACCGCGATTCAGGAGCAGATGGGCTATTGGATCGCTGACCGGCTGAACATCGCGTTCAGCCATCGCTACCTGATCCGGCTCCACGTGAACGGCATCACGGATGAAGCCCGCCGCACGGTTTTCGAGGCGGTGCAGCAACCGGGCGGTGACTTTGTTGAGCAATGGAGCCCTGCCGCTCCCGACGGAGACTTCTTCAAGATCGACCGTGCTTTTGAAATGGGCGATGGCAACAACCTTGTCGCCGATCCCATGCCACGGCTGGAGAATTACACCACGACTGGAGGCGCAAAGAAACGCGAACGGTATCGTTGGACTTTCCTCCGCCGTGGAGCCGATCGCGTCCATGATTTCACGAGCTTGTTTGCGCTGGTGGATGCATTGAACGCGCCCAAGCCCGAACCTTACACGTCTTCAACCCTGGGCCTCGTGGATGTGGAACAATGGATGCGCATCTTTGCAGTCGAACATATCATCGCAAACTTCGATTCCTACGGCCACGAAATCGGCAAGAACATGTACGCGTACAAGCCATTCGAAGGGAAATGGCAGCTCTACATGTTTGATCTCGACTGGCTGATGCTCGTTTCCTCCAGCCGTTATTCAGCGAGCACCGCTCCCCTCTTCGCCTCTGAAGATCCAACCATCAGCGCGATGTATGCGCATCCACCATTTGCGCGGGCGTATTGGCGGGCAGTGCGCGATTGCATCGACGGGCCGCTTGCGACGTTCAATTCAGTCATCGATGACAAGCGCCGCGCGCTTCTGGAAAACAACATTCGGTGGTGCGACGGCAGCACGCTGACCGATCCCGCGCCCGTGAAGAACTGGCTCGCCGAACGCCGCGCGTTCCTGCAGGGACAGCTCGCCGGCGTGCAGGCTCCTTTTCATCTGAACGCCTCCGTGCTGATCACGAATGGAGTTGGAATGATCAGCGGTTCTGCGCCTGTGGAACTCGGTTCCATCGCGGTCAACGGCGTGCCGTGGCCGGTCCGCTGGATTTCCGTAAACAGCTGGACTGCGACTCTTCCGCTGGCACCGGGCAATCAAGTTGTGAGCGTGGTCGGATTGGACATGAACGGCCAGCCGCTCCCGGGCATGAGCAACAGTGTTTCCGTGAACCATCCCGGACCCATTGCACCTGCCACTGGTTCAGTGGTGATCAACGAAATCATGTTCCGTCCGGCGACCACGAACGCTGAATACGTCGAGCTGTTCAACACGTCGACAGACCAGACATTCGATCTGTCGGGCTGGGAGTTCAACGGCCTGGGATATGTATTCCCGGCCGGAACATTTTTGGAACCGCGCGGCTTTCTCGTTCTTGCGCGGGATCGCACGGCCTTCATGTCTGCGCATGGCGGCGGCATTGGAGTCTTTGACACCTTTGCTGGCAGCCTGCAGGAGAACGGAGAAACATTAAGCCTGCTGCAACCCGCCGGCACCAACGCACCCGTTGTCGTCGATCGCGTGCGATACGAAACCAACGCACCGTGGCCCCACGCGAGGAATGGTGCCTCGCTTCAGTTGCGTGATGCATCACAGGACAACAGCCGCGTCGCGAACTGGACCGTGGGCGATTCCCCCCTGGAGTGGCGCCAGGTTTCCATCACCGGCATCGCGACCAGTTCGAGACTTTATGTTTACCTCACGTCCGCTGGCGACTTGTATCTGGACGACTTTCGGCTCGTCCGGGGTTCGAACCCGGATGCAGGGGCGAACCTGATCACCAATCCCGGGTTTGAAGCGCCGCTCTCGCAAGGCTGGGCCCTGACCGCCAACTTCGCCGCATCCAGCATCAGTTCGTCGATCAAGCGTTCGGGCAACTCAAGCCTTCACCTCGTTGCCGCGGCCGGCGGCAGCGGCGCTGGCAATGCGATGCTTCAAGACATTGCAGCGCCGCTCACAAATGGGCAGACATACTCCCTGAGTTTTTGGTATCGAGCCACAAGCAGCCGCGCGCCATTGGTGGTGCGGCTCTCGGGCGCCGGAGCCTCGGGAATCCTGGCAAACCTGATGCCCATGCTCATCGCAGGCGCAACGCCCGGAACCACAAACTCCGTCGCAAAATCGCTGCCGGCGTTTCCTGAGCTTTGGCTCAATGAGCTTCAGGCAGATAACACGAGCGGACCCGCCGACAACGCTGGCGAACGCGAGCCCTGGCTGGAACTTTTCAACGCGGGAACGAACGATCTCAGTCTCGGAGGCCTTTATCTTTCCGACTCTCCAACGAATTTGACTCGATGGAGTCTGCCCGCAGGCAGCCTGGGCGGGCGGGAATTTCGGGTCGTGTGGGCGGACGCACAGACAAACCAAACCAGCGGCGAGATGCTTCACGCCAGCTTCCGAATATCGTCGGGATCGGGAGGCCTCTACCTGTCGCAGTTGATCAGCAACGAAACGCGGGTCCTCGATTACCTGAATTATGAAGCGGTTCCCGCGAACTGGACCTACGGCGATTTCCCTGACGGACAGCCCTTCTACCGCCGCACTATGTTCGTTGCCACGCCGGGAGCGGCGAACAGCAGCGCATCGCCGCCAGTCACTGTGTTCATCAACGAATGGATGGCTGACAATACGCGCACGTTGAGTGACCCTGCCGATGGCGGTTTTGAGGATTGGTTCGAACTCTATAATCCAGGTGCACTCCCCGCCGACCTGGGCGGGTATTACCTCACCGATTCCCTGGCCAACAAGACGAAGTTTCAGATTCCAAACAACGGCCGTTACGTGATTCCGCCGGGCGGATTCCTCCTTGTATGGGCTGACGACGAAGCGATTCAAAACAGCACTAACAGTGCGGACCTCCACGCAACTTTTGCACTGAGCAAGG
>DASPIL010000102.1 GCA_035629175.1 Verrucomicrobiia bacterium
TTGGAGCGTAAGCCCCGGTGAGACTTAGGCCCAAGTTGAAACAAACCGGGACGAATTTTTTGCAGCCGATTGATGCAAAGTGCAATAATCCAACACGGCGGGCGCGTGCCAGACGAACAAGGTCGTTGGAGCGTCACCGTCGTCACCTCTCGTTACGTTCCTCGAACAACGGACTTACCAATGATTCGGCGAGCTGACGCTCAACTCACCTCTGAGGTAATCCGGCAAGGGATTTTTTAATTTTTCTTCATGGGATTTTTCCAGGGACTTTCGCCCAGTTCGATGCTTTCAAAAAGTTTCACCAGGGCGCTTCCTCGTTTGCGCAGGACCGCTTCATAAGTTTGGTCGTTATAGGGTTTGCGATCCTGCCAGCAGCGGAAGAGGATGCGCTGCCACTTGAAGGCCAGCGCGCGCACGGCGGTGTGATGCGGACAACCCTTTCTGCGTTGTTGCAGGTAGTACGCCGCCGCCCAGCGACACCACAAAATGCTTTCCTTGGCATATTCGTGAAAGCTCTGCCGATGAAACTTGGGACAGAGATAGCGGCGGTGAATGTAACAGCTGCCTCCGCTGCGTTTGGTCACCGGCGCCACGCCGGTGTAGCATTGCAACTCACGCGCTGCGCCCAAACGGTCGCGTTGGGATCCCATGCTGGTCAAAAGCCGCGGCCCCAGCACGGGGCCTGCGCCAGGGAAACTGGCGAAGATCTCCCGATCGGGATGAGCGATATAGGCTGCGGCAATCTGCTGATCAAACTCAACAATGGTCTGTTGCACGATCTGCAGTTCGCGGGCGAGCAGTTGGATGCGCAGCACGAAGCTGTCGATCACCGCCGTTTCGTCGGTGATCGGAACCGCCTTTTCAATCAAGGCCAGGCGTTTTTCAATGAGAGTCTGGCTGCGGCTGCCCTGGAGATGATAGAACTTCTTGAGCGTGGCGGTTTTGGTTTTCTTGACCGCTGAGAGGCTGGGCCATTTGAGCAGGAAGGCCGTTGCCAAAGGACGCCAGAGATCTTCCCCACAGAGTTGAAGAGCTTGAGGAAAGTATTGTTTTATAGTAAAAGGCCCTGGAGGCGGTTGGTGAGGCCGGTGCGTTCATTGACGACGGAGCGGCGATGGAAGACCAACTGTTGCACGGCGCGCGTGGCGCTGTCTTCGGGCGCCCAAGGTTGGAGATTTTCATGGTGGGTGAGGAGCAGATCAGCCTGGAAGAAAGCATCGCGGGTATCATCCTTGGCGCGGCGGGTGACGAAGGCTTCGCGATACTTCTGCAGGGTGATGGGATTGATGGGGTAGAGGGTGATCCAGTCATAGGATTCCAGGAAGCTGATGAGGTGGCCGGCGGGTTGTTCCAGACAGAGACCGACCTTGGCTTGGGGATGTTGCTGGCGGAGTTGGAGGAGCCATTCCCG